>CAZLHQ010000010.1:0-41815 GCA_964559355.1 uncultured Hyphomicrobiaceae bacterium | reverse complement strand
CTCGATCATCCTCCTGATCGGCATCCTCATCATGGTGTCGATTGGCGGCCTCTTCCAGATCGCTCCGTTGTTCTGGATCGACAGCACCATCGAAAAGGTGAAGGGCATGAGGCCCTACACCCCGCTTGAGCAGGCCGGACGCAACATCTACGTGCGCGAGGGCTGCTACACCTGCCACTCGCAGATGGTGCGCACGCTGCGCGACGAGGTCGAGCGTTATGGTCACTACAGCCTCGCCGCGGAGTCGATGTACGACCATCCGTTCCAGTGGGGCTCCAAGCGCACCGGGCCCGATCTCGCGCGTGTCGGCGGCAAGTACTCCGACCAATGGCAGCGTGAGCACCTGATCAACCCGCGCGCCGTGGTGCCCGAGAGCATCATGCCGGCCTATCCCTGGCTCGCGAAACGCAAGCTCGATTACGCGCTCATCGCCGACAACATGAAGACGCTGAGCTTGGTCGGCGTGCCCTACAAGCCGGAAATGCTGGCCAATGCCAAGGCTGATATCGAGGCGCAAGCCAATCCCGACGCCAAGGGCGTCAAGGACTTGCTCGCCCGCTATCCCAAGGCGAAGGTCGGAAATTTCGACGGCAACCCCGCGGAGGTGACCGAGCTCGATGCGGTCATCGCCTATCTGCAGATGCTCGGCACCCTGGTCGATTTCGCCAGCTTCGACGCATCTGGACCGAACCTGAGGTAGTAGGAGACGGCTATGTCTTACGACACCGTCGCAACGTTCTCGCAGGTGGCATCGCTGTTGTTCTTTACAGCGATGTTCATCGGTGTCCTCGTCTACGCTTTCTGGCCTGGCAACAGCAAGAAGTTCGACGAGGCGCAACGCAAGGCGCTCGACCTCGATCCCGAGAACAAACGTAGTGGGGGCCGCTGATGGCTGAACACAAAGAATTCGACGAAGCAACAGGCGTACACACGACAGGTCATGTGTGGGACGGCGATCTGAAAGAACTGAACCGGCCACTGCCGAAATGGTGGCTCTACACGTTCTACGCATGCATCGTTTGGGCAATCGGCTACTGGATCGCATATCCGGCCTGGCCACTGCTCAACGGCTATACGCCCGGCCTCCTGGGCTATAGCCAGCGCGCTACCGTGACCGACCAGGTCAAAGCGGCCAAGGCGGCGCAGGCTGGTCTGCGCTCGCAAATCGAAAAGACGGCGCTGGCGGACATCCGCAACAAGCCCGACTTGTTGCAGTTCGCAACGACGGGCGGCAAGGCGGTGTTTGCCGACAACTGCGCACCCTGCCACGGTCGCGGTGCACAGGGTGGCGTCGGCTACCCCAACCTCAACGACGACGATTGGATCTGGGGCGGCTCGCTCGAGGCGATCGAACAAACGATCAAGCACGGCATCCGCTGGGCCGAAGACAAGAACACGCGTGACAGCGCGATGCCCAAGTTCGGCGCCGACAGCATCTTGCAGCCAGCGCAGATCGAAGACACCGCCGAATACGTGATGTCACTGTCGGGTGCGAGCAAGGATGCAGCGGCAGCCGGACGCGGCAAAACCATATTTGCCGAGCAGTGCGTCGCGTGCCATGCCGAGGACGGCAAGGGCAACAAGGAGCTGGGCGCACCCAACCTGACGGACGCGATCTGGCTGTATGGCGGCAACAAGATGAGCGTTGCAGAGAGCATCAGCACCGGCCGTGGCAACGCCATGCCGGCTTGGGGCGGCCGTCTGGACACGGCAGCCATCAAGTCGCTGGCGCTCTACGTCCACTCACTGGGCGGCGGCAGCAAGTAATCTGCCACCCATACGAACGTCGGCTCCCCTCGCCTTAAGCGGGGGGAGCCGTATTCAAAAACACCCTTCGCGCCGCCGGTTTGCGCGGCTACGATGTGCCTTGGCTGAAACGCCAGCCGCATCCATGGTCTTGACGCGGCGCTGGATGGAATGCTGGATGACGCGCGGCATAGCCGATGCGGTTAGAAGGTGCGCTATAGTGGCCCGCGCGCTTGCCAGGCCCGCTTGGAGCCCCCAAATGGGTTCCGGCAAAAGTTGTCTGGAAATCAATATGTTCGATCAGATCCGACAAATTTGCCGACACGACCTCGACCCAAAGCGCGAAAACGCGGCGGCCTGATAATGTGGCCGGTAACATGAGCCTATCCCCCTGCGATCATTGAGAGCGGTGCCTGACCGATGGCGACCACGGAAGCCCCCAATCCCTTCGTGACCGAAGCTGCCCATGGCGTCGAGAAGATCGACGTCGCCGCCGTCAATAGAAAAGAGTCGCGCGAAAACTACTCCAGCCGCGTCAAGATTCATCCCAAGCGTGCGCGCGGCTTCTTCCGCAACATCAAGTGGCTGGTGATGGCCGCGACACTCGGCGTCTACTACCTCGTGCCGTGGATCCGCTGGGATCGCGGGCCGGGCCTGCCCAACCAGGCCGTGCTGATGGATATCGAGAACGGCCGCATCTTCTTCTTCAATCTCGCCATCTGGCCGCAAGAGCTTTACCTGGTCACTGGCTTCCTGGTGCTCTCGGCCTTGTCGCTGTTCTTGTTCTCTGCCATCGCCGGTCGCGTATGGTGCGGTTATCTGTGCTGGCAGACGGTGTGGACCGACATGATGGTGGCGGTGGAGCGCTTCTGGCAGGGCGACCGCAATACCCGTATCCGACTCGATAAGGAGCCCTGGACGGGCAGCAAGATCTTCAAGAAGGTGATGACGCATGTGTCGTGGCTGGTGATCGCGGCGGCAACGGGCGGCGCATTCATCCTCTACTTCCGCGATGCCCCGACCCTCGCCGCCGAATTCTTCAGCGGCAAGGCGCCGATCCCCTCCTATGTCTTCTTCGCGCTGCTGACGGGATTTACCTACCTGCTCGGCGGCATCGCTCGCGAGCAGGTCTGCATCTACATGTGCCCCTGGCCGCGCATCCAGGGCGCCATGATCGACGCCGACAGCCTGCTCGTTACCTACCGCGACTTCCGCGGCGAGCCGCGCGGGCCGCACCGCAAGAGCCAGGGCTGGGAAGGCCGCGGCGACTGCATCGACTGCAATGCCTGCGTCGCCGTCTGCCCGATGGGCATCGACATCCGCGACGGCACGCAGCTCGAATGCATCACCTGCGCGCTGTGCATCGACGCCTGCAACGGCATCATGGACAAGATCGGCAAACCACACGGCCTCATCGCCTACGACACCTACCGCTCGCTCCAGTCTGAAAAGAAGGGTGGCGGATTGCAGCTGCGCCTGCTGCGGCCGCGCACCATGCTCTATGCCGGCATGATAGCGGTTGTCGGCACCATCGTGGCATTTGCGTTGATGTCCAAGACTGTCTTGGAGCTCAACGTCATCGCCGAGCGCAACCCGCTCTTCGTCCAGCTCTCCGACGGCGGCGTGCGCAACACCTACACCGTCAAGATTCTGAACAAGCAGTACAAGCCGCATACCTTCGCGCTCACCATCGAAGGCTTGCCGGGCGCCCAGCTCTCCGTACTTGGCCAGGAGGCAGACTCCAATCCCAAGATCACGGTGGTACCCGACGATTTGCGCGAGGTGCGCGCCTATGTGACGCTGCCCAAGAGTTCCGTTGCCAGCGTCGGCGGCGAAAAGATCGAGTTCGACTTCGTCGTTACCGATGTGGCCGACGGGAACAAGACCAAACGCGGCACCAACTTCCGCAAACCGGCTCAATAACGGCTCATCAGTTGCGTGAGGACCCCATGGCGGAGCGTGTAATTACAGGTCGGCAGGTGCTGCTGGGATTGATCGCGTTTTTCGGGATCATCTTCGGCGTCAACGCGGTCTTCCTCTATTCCGCGTTGTCCACCCACACAGGCGTCGTTTCCAACGAGCCCTACCGCAAGGGCCTGCACTACAATGAGCGCATCGAGGCCGATCGCCAGCAGAACGAACGCGGCTGGCAGACAGATGTCGCTATCGAACCGGCGGGTGATGCCGTTGCCATCACGTTGCTCGATCGCAATGGTCGCCCGCTTACCGGCCTCAACGTTGCCGCGCGTGTTGGCCGCCCTTCGACCTCGGAACTCGATATTCGTCTCGAGATGAAGGAAACGACGCCTGGCCATTATGGCGCCAAGCTCGCCAAGCTCGACGCGGGCAATTGGCTTATCGACGTCGAAGCGCGAGAGTTGCAGTCGAAGGGCGATGACGCGCTGGTCTGGCGGGCGAGAAAGCGTCTATGGCTGAAACCCTGACACGCCCTCAAGGGATGGCCGCCGCCGACCCGCCGCTGCCCTACCAGGCAGCAGCCGGAAACGACAATACGACACTAACCGCCTCCACGACCCTTGTTGCCGACACGATGTACTGCGGCACCTGCATGGTTTCGATCGAGGATGCGCTCGCGGCCATTCCCGGCGTTTCTCACGCGCGGGTAAATCTGACGACCAAGCGCGTTTCAGTCGCTTTCGATCCAAGCCGCACCAATGTCGAAGCCTTCATCGCTGCACTCGACAAGGTTGGTTTTCCAGCCGCCGAGCTGGTCGAGGGCCGGTCATCGCAAACCGACGCGCGTGACCGCGACTTCCTCAAGCGGCTTGGCGTCGCGGCGTTCGCGGCCGCCAACGTCATGCTGCTGTCGGTTTCGGTCTGGGCCGGATTCTCGGGCGAAATGAGCCAAGGCGTGCGCGGGCTGTTCCATTGGCTTTCAGCGTTGATCGCGTTGCCGGCCATCGCCTATGCCGGCCAACCGTTCTACCGCTCGGCAGCGCAAGCCATAAAGGGCGGCCGCTTCAACATGGACGTGCCAATCTCGCTCGGGGTCATCCTGGCGTCCGGCATGAGCTTCTACCAAACCATGCGCGGCACTGAGCACGTCTATTTCGACGCCGCGATCACGCTGCTGTTCTTCCTGTTGATCGGCCGCTTCCTCGACCAACGCATGCGCACGCGCGCGGCGGGAGCGGCCGCCAACCTGCTCGGGCTCAAGGCGACGACAGCAGTTGTGCTCGCCGAGGATGGCAGCAGCCAGCGCGTATCGGCGCGCACATTGAAGGCTGGAGATCGCATTCTTGTCGCCGCAGGCGAGCGTATCGCTGCCGATGGCCGCATCGAGGAAGGCACCAGCGAGATCGAGGAAAGCCTGATTACGGGGGAGAGTGTGCCGCGCCCCGTGACCAAGGGCGATGGCGTCTATGCCGGCACCGTCAACGGCGGCGGCGCCTTGATCATGCGGGCCACGGCCACCGATCAGAATACCCTGCTGGCCGAGATCGCGCGCTTGATCGACGTCGCCGAGCAGGGACGCGGCAAATATGTGCGTCTGGCAGACCGCGCAGCGCGCATCTATGCCCCCTCCGTCCATGTGCTGAGCGGCCTCACCGTCGTCGGCTGGCTGATCACAGGTCATGGCTGGGAGGCGGCTTTGACGGCCGCCATTGCCGTGCTCATCATCACCTGCCCGTGCGCTCTGGCGCTGGCCGTGCCCGCAGTACAGGTTGCAGCCACCAGCCGATTGATGCGCTCGGGCATTCTCGTCAAGGCCGCCGATGGCCTGGAGCGATTGTCGGAGGCCGATGTCATCATCTTCGACAAAACCGGCACGCTGTCGCTGGGCGAGCCGCATCTGGTCGGCGCTGAAGCACACGATGCAAACGTGCTCGCACGCGCCGCAAGCCTTGCCGCGGCCAGCCGCCATCCCTATTCGCGCGCCCTCGTGCGCGCAGCAGAGGCGCGCGGCATCGACGTGATCACGGTCGAGAATGTGCGCGAGATCGCCGGCCGCGGACTGGAGCTCGAACGTGCGGGCGGCGTCGATCGACTTGGCGCGCCCGCGTTCGCCGATCCTCGCACTGCGGCCGGTGCTGCAAGCGAAGGCTCTCTTCTGGTCTACCGCAACGCCGACGGCATCAGCACGGTTTACGAGTTCGTCGACCGGTTGCGCTCCGACGCGGCAACGGTGGTGGCGCAGCTGCGCGTCGCCGGTTATCGGGTAGAACTGCTATCAGGGGATCGCGCCTCAGCCGTCGCCGCTGCTGCCCAGGCCGTCGGCCTCGATACGTTCCGCGCCGAAACGACGCCACAAGGAAAGCTCGAGCGGATCCACCAATTGGCAAGCGAGGGCCATCACGTCTTGATGATTGGCGATGGCCTCAACGATGCGCCAGCCCTTGCCGCCGGTCATGCTTCGATGTCGCCGGCATCGGCTGCCGACATCAGCCAGACTGCGGCGGACGCAATCTTCCAGGGCCACACGCTCGCACCCATCATCGAGACGCTGGCGGTGGCGCGCGCCTCCCAGCGCATGGCCGTGCAGAACTTCGCGATCGCCATCGGCTACAACATCGTGTTCGTGCCGCTGGCGATGCTTGGGCATGTAACTCCGCTGATTGCGGCCATCGCCATGTCCGCCTCCTCGATTGCCGTGACGGCCAATGCCATCCGCCTCAAGACCAAACGCCTGGAGCTGAAACGATGACATCGCTCGCATGGCTCATTCCGGCGGCGCTCGTGCTCGGCGGGCTTGGACTCGCAGCCTTCCTGTGGTCGCTCCGAAGCGGCCAATACGAAGATCTGGATGGCGCCGCATGGCGCGCGTTGCAGGATCGTGATGCCACAGCTCCCAGCGCAAAGGCCACCAGCGACGTCAGGCCTTCAGAACCAGCCGCCAGCGAGCAGCAGCGCAAGCCGTCGGGCGATCAAGCCTGACAACTGGTGCCACTGCGGGGGCCTTTGCTCGCGAGAGCAGGTTCAACTTGCGTGGAATCGCCACGGACCACAGTGGCCTGCTCCAAGCCCTTGTTTGAGAGTCTGATTCACGCCTTCGATGGAACCGCATGCGTTTCCATCTCAGCCGATCAGGCTCTATCGTCGGCGCTACACCGCTGGAGCGTCAATCTCGACCAGATCGCGGAAGGCGTGCCAGGTCGCATGGCCGACGAGCGGGAATACGATCACCAAGCCGATGCAGAACGTAATAATTCCCATCGCCACGAACCCCGAGATCAGCGCGGCCCACAGCAACATGGCGCGCGGGCTGCGCCGCACCGCCTGCACGCTTGCCGAAATCGCCGTCACGACATCGACATCCTTCACCATCAGCAGCGGCACGGACACCGCCGAAACAGCAAACGTGACGAATGCGAGCAGCGCACCTGCAGCCGTACCCACGAACAACAGCCCCAGACCTTGGGGCGTGAAGAACAGCATGCGCACAAACTCGCTCGGCGGCGGAAACGCGCTGCCCCCCGTAAACAGCATGAACAGCAGGAAGGCCACCTGCATCCACACGATGAAGATCAAAAACAGAATGATGCCCATGAAGCCGAGCTGGCCCTGCGGAGCAAAGCTATGAGCGAGCGCGCCACCGAGCGTGACATCCTCGCCCATTTCGATGCGCCGGCTGACATCGTAAAGGCCCACTGCGACCAGCGGACCTATCAGCAGGAAACCGCCAAACAGTGCGAGGATGATGGATTGGGCGCCCGCCTGTGTCATACCGATCGCCATGATGGCGGCAATCGCGGAAAATACGAACCCATAGGTCAGGCTCGTCGATGGATGGGTCCACAGATCTCGCCACCCTGCCGACAGCCAATCCCACGGCTTGTCGAACGCAACGGGCTTGACCCTTATGCCCGGCGCCACTTGCCCGTCCGTATCCGAAATGCGCTCGAACACTGCGCCCAACACGCTCATGTATTCTTCCTTCGCTACTTGCCAGGGCGCTTTGCAGGCCGCCATACGTGCAGCCGAGCGCCGATGAATCATATCAATATATCGCGAGACTCAAGATGCATGCGAATTGCCAGCACGGGAAGACCGATATTGCCCCCATGTCCCGCATCTTATGTTGCGATGCAACAACGATTTTGCGTCGGCGCAAGCCTAACCGACACGACATCGGCACGAAAGGGCTTTGATTGTGACGGCTGCAACCACCAAGTCCGATCCCACAGCGGGTGCGGCAGGCCCGGCTGCCGGCGCGACGCTCAGGCGATCGCTCACATTCTGGCATGCCCTGCTGTATGGCGTGGGTATCACCATAGGTGCTGGCATCTATGTTCTGATCGGCCCCGCCGCCCGTGTCGCCGGCATGATGGCGCCCGCCGCCTTCGTACTCGCGGCGGCCCTGATGGCGCTGTCGGCCCTCGCGTTCGCAGAGCTCGCCACGCGCATGCCGGTTGCGGCGGGTGAAGCAGCCTATGTCGCGGAAGGTTTCAAGAGCCGCTTTGCCGGAACGCTGGTCGGTCTGTTGGTCATCGCCATCGCGGTGACGACCTCGGCAACGATCAGCATCGGCAGCGCGCAATACATCCGGGTATTCATCGATGCCGACGAGCGCCTCGTCGTGTTGGCCGTCGTCAGCTTGATGGGCGCGATTGCGGCGTGGGGCATTGTCGAATCCGTCACGTTTGCAGCCATCATGACGCTTATCGAGACGGGCGGATTGTTGCTCATCGTGGCGCTTGGCCTTGCCTTTGAGCCGGGCGTCGTATCGCGGCTGCCCGAAGCCGTACCCGATGTCACGAGCGGCGCTGTGTGGGGAGCCTTGGTCGGTGCGGGCATGCTGGCGGTGTTCGCCTTCATCGGGTTTGAGGGGATCGTCAACGTTGCCGAAGAGATCGAAGAGCCACGGCGCAACCTGCCGCGCGCCATTCTTGCGACGCTTGCCGTAACGGCACTTCTCTATTTCGCGGTCGTATGGATTGCGCTCGTCGCCCTTGGCCCGGACAAACTCGGTCAATCCTCGACACCACTCGCCGCGGTTTTCGTCAAACTGTCTGGCCTGCCCGCTACGGTCATGGCCGCCATTGCCATCGTCGCGACATTGAACGGCATCATCGCCAACCTCATTCTCGCTGCTCGCGTCGCCTACGGACTTGGCGCTCGTGGCGACTTCCCCGCTTGTCTGGCGTGGATCAATCCGCGCACGCGCACGCCGCTCTTGGCAACTCTCATCGCCACGACGATCGCCGTCGTGCTGGCGCTGGCCGTGCCGCTGACGGGATTGGCGGAATTGTCGTCACGCCTGACGCTGGTGATGTTCGCCCTCGTCAACGGCGCGCTGCTGGCAATCAAACTGCGCGAGACGGCTCCGCCGCCCGGAATCTTTCTGGTACCCAAGGCCGTGCCCGCGGCGGGCCTCGTTGCAACCTTGGCTTTCGTGGCGGCCGACCTGATGCGGAGTTAGAGCAGGTTCGATTCTGATGGACTGACTTGTGTCCTGGTGGCCTGCTCTAAGCCCTTGTTTGAGAGTCTGATCGACGCCCGCGATGGAAACGCTTGGCGCTTCCATCTCAGCCGATCAGGCACTCGCCACCACCCAAAGCCGGCCCTGGCTGCACTTCGACCGGCGGCTCAATCCTGTTCGACGACCGACATCACCTTGAAGGTTCGCAACTCGCCGTCGTGCTCGCGTATCGACACGTATTCACCCGGCTTGAAGGCGTGGCTGTCAAAACGGTAGCCACCTTCGTCGGCTTCATGCGAGCCGTGGATATCGTAATGAAACGCCCACGATCCGCCGGGCCTGCGCACGATATGCCCGACCTCGTCGGCCTCTCCGGCCCAGAAGCGCTTGACGCGGCAGCGGTCGCGCGTGGCCTTCCATGCCTCGACGACGATATGCCCGCTATCATCGATGGGAGCGATGAAATCGTAGCCGTGCGCGCGGCTGCCGTTGGGATGCTCATGATCGCGCGCCAACTCGAGGCGTACGCGCTTCATTGGTGTGATGACTTGCTTATCCATCGTCGTCCTTCTCCACGTGAGAGCCACCGGGAGCCAAGTGTGTACTCGCCGGGCTAATGGGAAAACAGGGTGGGAATGGCCAGGTGGTGCGTGACGTACCGTGTCGCACCGCCGAACACCAGCTCGCGGAAGCGCGTATGACCGTAAGCACCCATCGCCAGCAGATCAGCACCGGTCGCCATACACTCGTCCATGATCGCGCGACCGACCGGCCGGCCGGCGACCGCGGCGACACGCACATCAGCATTGACACCATGAAGGTGGAAGGTTTCTGCCAGCATTTCCGCGCCTGCCGCCAGCACCGCGCCTTTACCACCGTCGTCGAGAACAAGCAGTCGCGCGCTGCTGCCCGGCGACAACAAGGCCAGCGCATCGAACGCCGCCCGCGCGGACTCGCGTTTGCCGTTCCAGGCGATCAACAGATTGCGGGGAATTTCTGCAAATCGACCCGTGCGCGGCACCATCAGCACCGGCCTACCGCTCTCCAGCGCCAGCCGCTCGGGGAAATCCAGGACCGGCGCCATATCCCAATCGGGATCGGCCTGGCTCGCCACGATCAGATCGGCAGTGCGGCCAATGTTCATCACACATTCGGCAAGATCGGGCTGGCGCGCCTGTTCCACCCGCCAACGGGCTCGCGCTCCAAGCACACCGGTTTCGGCATGAAAAACGGCAGCCAATTGCTCCGCCGCGCGCCTTTCGGCAGCCGCGACCGCATCGACGACATCGGTGCCATAGGGAATCGTCGGCGCCGCAAGCAGCGGCAATCCTGGAGAGATGTGCACCCCGCAAAGAACGGCGTCTCCATGCCCGGCCAGCGCCACCGCCGGCGCGAGCAGGCCTTGGGCCCGGCGCACGTCATTGAGGTGGACGAGAATGTACTTGATGGTCATCGTCGCGCCCATTTCAACAGGATGATCGCAAAGCGTTGCATGCGAGCGTGTAGACAAACCTTGACGGCAGTCAAGGCTGCGTCGATCCTCCGCCTTCACACTGGCCTTATGCCTAACGACGACGCAAACAGAAGGATCGCCACATGGGCGCGCGCCATACGACCACTGATCGCAAGCCCGCGTCCAGTTTGTCCGTTATCCAGGCGATGGGCGCCATTTTCGGCATGGCCATTCTGCTGGCGTTGCCGCTCGCGCAAGCAGCCGAGCCTGAAAAGCCCGCTCCCGAATGGCAAGGCGTACTCGCCCTGCAGCTCAAGAGTGAATATCGCTGCGATCTCGACAAGATCCTTTTCCACCGCGAAGTGCCGGTGGGCGACCAGATATCGACGGAAGGCCGCGTTCGCTGCCTCGATGCACGCGAAGTCGACTTCACGCGCAACAACAAGCACGAGAAGTTCACCCTGCGGCTTTGCCAGCCGACTGTCTGCTAAAGGTCCTGGCCTGACGGAGCCTGCCGCGAGGGCCAGAGCATCGCCGGGACGCATTGCCTTGTCGTGGACGGGGAGTGCAGAAATCGCAGCGGCGCGAGGCGCGTCATGAGCACCAGCCATACCAAGCCGGCGCGATCCAACGGCTCGCGGCAAGCGCGCGTGCTGGCATTCCTGGCCACGCCCGGTGTCGTCGACGCCGGCATACCGCAGATCTACGAAACGCATATTGCTCATGTGTTCGTCGGCCCACGTCGGGCGCTGAAGATCAAGCGCGCGGTCAAACTCGACTTTCTCGACTTCTCCACGCTGGAGCTGCGCCGCGCCGCCTGCCTGCGGGAACTCGAGATCAACCGCCCCAACGCGCCCGACCTCTACCTCGGCGCCGTTCCGATCATCGAACGGCCGGATGGATCGCTGGCAATTGGCGGCCCGGGAGCCGCCATCGAGTGGGCTGTCGAAATGCGTGCGTTTTCGCAGGCAGACCTGTTATCGCACCGCGCCCGCACCGGCCCGCTCGACATTGCCTTGATGCGCGCCACCGCCGATATCGTGCTTGCCATGCATTCCCGCGCCGAAGTTCGCTCGGACGTCGATTCAGTCGCCAAAATGCAGGCGATCTGCAGCGAGATCGCTGGAATCTGCAGCACCTGCGCCATACTGGCCGTGCGCGAAAAGGTGGCCGCTTTCTCAAACGCGGCACGCCAGGCCATCACGATCTGCGCCCCGGTCCTGGAGCGCCGCGCTTCGAACGGCGCCATCAGGCGCTGCCACGGCGATCTGCATCTGGCCAATCTCGTCGTCTGGCAGGGCCGCCCGACGCCCTTCGATGCCCTGGAATTCTCCGAGGAGATGGCAACCGTCGATACGCTCTATGACCTTGCCTTCCTGTTGATGGACCTGGAGCACTATCATCAACGCGCCGCCGCCAATGTTGTTTTCAATCGCTATCTGTGGCGGCAGGGCATGGTCGAGGAACTCGATGGATTGCTCGCGTTGCCGTTGTTTCTCGCCTGCCGAGCTGGCATTCGCGCGCTCGTGGCGGTGCAACGGGCGCGGCTCGCTGGCCACGATGATGCCGTGCGAAACGAAAGTGCGGCCGCAGCACAGCGCTATCTCGACGACGCCATCGCCTATCTCGCCCCACAGACGCCGCGCGTCATCGCAATCGGTGGTTTGTCGGGATCGGGCAAGACCACGCTTGCCGCGGCCCTTGCTCCGCTCGTGGGGCGCGCACCGGGCGCTTTGCACCTGCGCTCGGATCTGGAACGCAAGGCGATGATGGGGGTCGAGGAAACCGTTAGGCTGCCGGCACACAGCTACACCGCCGAAAGCGCACACGCGGTTTATGAGCGTGTCTTCGCGCGCGCTGCAGCGAGCCTCGCCGCCGGCCACAGCGTCGTCGTTGATGCGGTTTTTTCAACCCAGTCCGAACGCCGCCGCATCGCCGATATCGCGCGGCAAGCAGGCGCACGCTTCGATGCGATATGGCTTCAAGCCTCGCCCGAGGTGCTGAAATCGCGCGTCGCTGAGCGAACCGGCGATGCTTCCGATGCTACACCTGAGGTGGTTGAGCGTCAGCTTCACCAAGCCGTCGGTCCGCTCGACTGGCAGGTCATGGAGACCACGGGTACACCCGGCACCATTGCCGCTGCGGCAACCGAACTCCTGCATCTTGCTCCGCATTCGGACTGAATTGGGGATTACGGGGACGATTTTCCCGGCCACGCCCACAAGCCCACGCAAAGTTGTATGAAAAAGCGTGCTTTCGGGTCGATCCTGGGCCGCGCAACGCGATGCCCTGCCGCCCGATCCCAAGTTCATGCCGTGTCGCCTGCGACGCCGCCGCGTATTCCTCGCGTTCTCGATTGTCGCGTCGTGCAAGCATTTCAGTCGCGTCCCTCGTCACAATAACAACGATGCGTTGCACCGCTGCTGGCCAAAGGCACGTTCGTGCGCCGGCCGCGCGCTGCGAAAAGGGGCTAGCCATGTTCACTCGTACCCATTGCGCTGACCGCGCTTTGCAGCGTCATTCGCGCAATCCACGTCTTTCCGTGTCGCCGCTGGCGCGTATCGGCGCGCCGCTCGCCGCAGCCCTCATGCTTGCCGGCTGCGCAGGTTCCGGCCTCGAGCTTGCGACCTTGAGCGCAGCCGACACGCCGGCCGATGCCAACTCGACAACGGCACCTGCCGGCGCCCCTATCGAAACGGGATCGTTGCCGCCGGTGGGCGAAAAGCAGCACGCTGCCACCGAGCCTGAAATTTCTTCACCCGCAATCGTCAAGGCACGCAAGCTGCGCGACAATGGCGACTTGCCGGGCGCCCGCAGTGCTCTGGCAGCAGCAGCGGCCAACGCTCCCAAGGATCGCACGATCCTGCGTGAGCAAGGGCTGTTGGCGCTGGAAATGGGCCAGATTGACGATGCCAAGAAACTGCTTGCCAAGGCCGACGACGCGGACAAGCCCGATTGGCGTGTGAAGTCGGCACTCGGTTCGGCATATGCGGCGAGCGGCGATCAAAAGGCGGCCCAGCGCGAATTCGCCGCGGCCTTGAAGCTCGCTCCCGACCATCCCTCGATCCTCAACAACATGGCGCTGTCGCACGCGCTGGATGGCCGTCACGCGGAGGCGGAAAAGCTGCTGCGGCGCGCAGCACAGTCCAAGCAGGCGGCGGCCAAGGCAAACCAGAACCTCGCCCTCATCCTCGGGCTGCAAGGGAATATCGAAGAAGCGCGCCAGGTGAGCCAGGCAAACTTGTCCAAGGAAGAAGCGAGCGCCAATATCAGCTACCTGGAAAAGCTGCGCTCCAGCGCACGCGTCTCTCGTTCGAAGCCGCGCGAAAGCGAAGACAGCGACGGCAGCGCCTCGACTACGGCGATGGGTTCGTCCAACGCCAATTGATTATACACCACCCGCTCCCAATCGGGCGAGGACCGCTCAACCTCGCCCCAATAAACCCTGCATGACTTCAAGAGCCGGTAACGGATGACACCGCTGCCGGCTCTTTTTTATTCGACACGGTTGAACCTGCTCTTGAAGATCGCCGGTTGCTTCGAACCGGCGCGTCACGACCGCAAACTGGTGACTTCACGGGCGCGGCGGCAATGCGTCATCCTCATCGGCTTCATTGAGCGCAGCCTCGTAAACCTCGCGCGCAGCACCGATATTGATAGCGGCGATTGCCAGTCCGACCAGCAGATCCGGCCATATCGAGGCAGTCGCAGCGGTCGCCAATCCCGCGAGAATAATCCCGACATTGGCACCGACATCGTTGCGAGCAGAAAGGAACGCGGCGCGCGTCAGGCTGCCACCATGGTGACGCACACGCGCCAGCAGCAGTGCCGCGATGAGATTTACGGCCAGCGCGCCCGCGCCTGTCAGTGTCAGCGGCACGGCTGCTGGAACTTCGGCGACTGGAGAGAGCATCTTGTCGGCAGCAGTCCAAAGGGCGGCGAGCCCCGGCACGAGCAGCAGAGCCGCCAGCACCACGCCAACGACGCGGCGGCGATGTGCCTGCCAGCCAATCGTGATCAGCACCAGGAAATTGACGGTTGCATCTTCGAGAAAGTCGACGCTATCTGCAAACAGGGAGACGGAACCGATGGCCAGCGCCACCACCGCTTCGATACCGAAGTAGCCGAGGTTGAGCGCCGCGACAGCGAGCACCGTGCGCCTTAGAAAATTACGGTCAGAGGCAGAGTGAAACGTCACGGCGGGCCCGCGCGGTGGATTTCGCCCACGCAATCGAAGGCGAGGGTCGAGTTCATGACTTGGTGCAATCGCCCGAGCGATGCGGCCGTATCCTCGCGCACCCTATGCCGTCAAAAAGATGCCGGCGCAAGGGCTCGCGCCGGCAGAACTTATGAAGATGTCGTCAGCACCATCGCGCCGTCACTGCTGGGCTTTGGGGGACGCCGTTGGCGTCGGCGACGCGCCTGCACCACTGCTGGCCGCGGCTGCCCCTGAACCCGCCGGACTGCCTGCATATTTCGACCACGACGCACTGCGCCGCTCGCTCGAACGTGGCGTCTCCTCTTGCGGCATCTGCAAATCGCGGGCGTTGGCCACCGTAAGCGCCAGATTGTGCTGCGAGGCGCAACCGAAGTTTTCGTAGGGGAGCTTTTCGCGATCGACCTCGCCGAGATTTTCGGGCCAGTTGCCGCACTGTGGCGCCACCGCAACCGGCCGGTCATAGGACAGCCTCACCGCCGGACCGAACTTGTCCACGGCCTTGGAGCGCTGGCGCTCGACTGCCTCGGGTGGCAGGCCCGTGCGATCGACGATCTCCTCAATGTCGCGGAACGATTTTGAGATCGCCAGATGGCCCTTGGCGGAAGCCGGTGCCGAAATTCTCAGCGGCCCTTGCGCCTCGCTCTTGTAGCGATCGAGGAAGCGAACCACATCGGTCGATTGATTGTCGCTGAGCCCCAGCCCATCGGACGCAACCTCAACGTAGAGCGCCTCGGTGCGGTTTGCAAAATTGACCGGATGACGGCGGCTCGCATCATGCAGCGATGCCGCCGTCGGCCCATCCAGGCCATGATCGCGGCACCCCGCCGCGAGCAGCGAGACACCAACCGCAAGCGCCACAAGAAGCATGTCGCTGGATCTGGGGCATGACACTACCGCAGCCGTTGCCCGCTTATGGTGCGGCATCGAGAAATGCTTCACGCTCATCCCTTCACTCCCGGATAATCGATGATGAAGCCATAGTCGCCGCGATAACGCCCCGGCGCCGCAGTCGAGTGGCCATAGATTCTGTTGATGTTGCCGAAGAAGAGTTCGCGCAAATTACTCTCGGGCGCGTAGCCATCCGCCGGCAGCGCCAACTCCTTGCGATTGGTATGTGTCGCGAGATAGGGCGTGACGAGAATCACGAGCTCGGTCTCGCGCCGGCGGTAATCGTCGGAGCGGAACAATGCGCCCAGCACCGGCAACGTCTTGAGGCCGGGGAAGCCATCGACATTCTGGCGCGTGTCGTCCGACAGCAATCCCGCCATGGCCAGCGTGCCGCCCGACGGCAACTCCAGCGTCGTTTCTGCACGCCGCACCTTGAGGCCCGGCAGCGAGATCGATCCGATAGTCACCGCGCCGTCAGACGTCAACTCGCTCACCTCTGCCGAGATCGTCAGGCTGATACGGCCTTCTGTCATCACGATCGGCTTGAAGCTGACATTGACGCCGAATTGCTTCCACTCGATCGAGATGGTGTTGTTCTGCTGCGAGACCGGCACCGGAAATTCGCCGCCTGCCAGGAATTTCGCCGTCTCACCCGAGATTGCCGTCAAGGTCGGCTCAGCCAGCGTCTTGACGACGCCCGATCGTTCCAGCGCTTCGATCATCGCCGAGACGGATTGATTGCCGGTCTGCCACGTTGACTGCACCGCAGAGCCAGAACCGACAAAAGGCGGCACACCTGGCGCCACGGCCATAGCCTTGGGTACGATGGCGCTGGTGATCGGGAATGCGTTCTCCATCACCTTGGCAAAGGTGAAGTTGCCGGATTTCAGCACGGCACCGGGCACATCGACGCCAAATCGGCGCAGAGCGTCACGCTGGATCTCGGCCACCTGCACCTTCAGCAGCACCTGCTCCTTGGTCTTGGTCTCCAGCATGTTGACGACAGCCGACGGGTTCTTGATGAAGCGGCCGGCAAGCTCGGCAGCGCGATTGGCGTCGACAGGTGTGGCAACCGAGCCCGACAGAACCACCGTCTCACCCATCATCTCCGCTTTGACACGCGAGCCCGGAATGAGGCGATCGAGCATGTCGTGCAGCGCAGTCAGATCGCGCGTCACCAACACCTCGATGACGAGTTGACGCTCGCCGTCCTTGCCCATCAGGAAGGCGTTGGCCTCGCCGACGTTCTTGGCAAGCAGATAGACCTGACGCGAGGTCTGCACGACGGCATCGATGACCTCGGGATTAGACACGAGCACGTTCTGCAAATCAGCAGGAACCTCGACCAGCATCGACTTGTCGACGCCGATGGTGACCCGGCGTGTCGTCGGCGTCGGCGTGCCGGCCGGAATCTGCAGCACCGAGCGATGATCGGATTCGTGCGGTGGCACTGGCGCCTTGCCGCCCGCCCAGACCGCCGATCCCGCATATCCCAGCAGCATGGCCGCGACCACCGCGGCTCCTGCCGTCGCAGTCCATTGAGTTTTCCGCCGCCCACGTGCGCGTCTCAGCAAACGCCACATCATCGAACTTGCCCCCCGAAATTCCGCATTGTTACGGAAACAACATGCCAGCCGGCGCCACGCCTCTCCTGTTGGAGAGCCCCGGAACCAGACGCACGACACGCCGCAACTGAAATCGAGGCACAGATTGGTGGAGCGACAGGACGGACGCCAGCGCCGTGCGTCAGGGCCTGTTGCATCGGCAGTGGGCGTCAACAGTTTGCCCACAGGTTGTGAGCGCATCCCCTCGTCGGGGAAGCGCCATCTCAGCGTGCGAAATTTGCGGAATTCACGCGAAAATGGCCGGTTTCATGAGGCCAGACGGCATGCCGTCGCCTGCACTGCCGTACGGTCCGGCCTTATGGCCGCAGTTGTGCATAAGCGACAGCGCCTTAGCTGGCCGCCGACACCATGGCGACAACAACTACTGCGTGAGATGCAGTTTGGTGATGCGGCTTGCAATCGTGCTCAGCGTGTCGCGCAATTGGTCGGGCGTTTCGGCCTCGAAGTACATCTTGGGTTGTACCGCGCAGTACTGCAGCATCGAGCTCAATTGCGGGTCGGACACCTGATAGCCAATGGTGAAGACCTCGACGCCCTTCTCGGCAGCAAACCGGCAGGCCGATCGCGACTTCTCGTCCATTGCGTTGGTCAACGCCTGCTGCGTGTGCGACTGCGGATTGAGGCGGTCCTTCACACCATAACCCCAAGGTGTGTAGATCGAATGGTTGAGATCATCCTTGTAGGCCTCGATCCAGTTGCCACCCCGGGCAAGCACGATCATGTACTTTTTGACCGAGGCATCGTCGAATTCGCTACCGCCGGTGAAAGGCACCTGGGGCGAGAGCACGCGGAACCCCCACATGATGCCTTCCGCGACGTTCGAACCGCCCTTCGCAACCATCTCGTTGAGCTTGTTCTCGACCAGCGTGGAGCTGCGCGTCAGCGGCTGCACGGCGGCCGAGCTGCAACCGAAGTTCGGCCCCGACGTGTAAGTGACCAAGGGCGCATTCTTGCCGCCGAGCTGAACCTGGGTCTTGTTGGGTGTCTTGCCCATGGCGTACTTGCACGAAACCTGCTGCCACTGCGCGGGCGTGAAGTTTGGCGTTGCCCATTGCAGGCAGGTGCCATGCTTGGTCGACTTGACGCAGGCCTCCTTGGGGCAATCAGACTGCGGGTAGTCCTCCAGATAATCGTTGTAGTAGGACTGCGATGCAGCCGGGGCCAGCTTGTTGCGACCGGGATCGGGCTCGTCAGGTGCGAACATCGGCACGAACAAGGAATCAGGAATGGCGGGATCAGCAGCCAGATCGGTATCCTCATAGCCGCCCGACCGCGCCTCGACGCAACCGCCCCAAGGCTCACCCAACCTGTCGAACAATTCAAAGCGTGTTTCGGTCGCTTCGGCCCACACGCCACTGCCCTTGTAGGCCTTGTAGTTCTCGCGATGGAAATTCACAGTCGCATTCTGGTCGATCCAAGAGGCATCCCGATTGTTGGCGCCGACGTTGACGGCTGCCGCGAATGGCACCACGCCCATTTTTACGGGACTGTCCTCACCACTTCCCATCAGCTCGGTCTTCAAGCCGAGCCCGGCGGTTCGAAATGCATCCAGATGATTGGACACGAGAGACGAGTTGTCGATAACGAGTACGACCTCGGCGATCTTGCCATATTTGACCTTGGCGTCCGAGCTCATCTTCGCTTCCTCGATGCCGAAGGCCCGCAGCAGCGTCGCCTTCCAACCGAACGCCGTCGAGCCTGCTACCTCGAAGGTCTGGCCGTTCGCATCAATTGACTTGACGTCGGCCTTAGCGCCATCTGGACGGTTGGCCAAATAGTACGACTTGGCGCTTTCGACCGCCTCGGCATCGTCGGGGTTCTTGCGATAAGACGTGGCGGCCGCGAGAAGACCTGCATCGAGAGCCTGGCTGTCCTGCATCGCCTCGCTCGTGAAGCGGCTATGGTCGATGGCAAACGCGACCATGAACAGCAAGACGGCGATCATGATGCCGAGCAACACTGCCACAGCACCCCGCTCGTCGCGGGAAAGACGCCCGAGCTGGCGGCGGCAGCTGCCACAAAGCATCCGGCTCGCCCGTGACCCCGTGTCAATCCACGAGCGAACCCGGCATCGCACGTCCATTCCCGCCTCCGTTAACGAATGATTGCCCAATTCTAGCCAAATCATTCTGACGAGCCGTAAACGGCAACGGCGCAATTTGATTGAAATTCAATTCGTGGCCGGCCTCCACCCTCGATGCTGGTCAGCCGGCACGGCCTGCCACGTTCTGCACGATTGCTCGTGTGTCGAAAAATCGATCCGGTAGAGCATTTTTCGAGGAAGTGGCCGCCGGTTCGTCGTAGAAAATGCGACAAACCAATAATTCCATAGCGCCAAACCTGAGCGCCGGGATGGGATCTGCCATGCCTTGTTGCATATAGCGCCTTGTCCGGCGCATTCTCTGCGCTCGCACCGACCTGGTTGCTGGAGCCCCGCTTGCCCATGCCGTCTGCCGCTTTCGATGCCCGTCTTGCCAACCAGACCCTGTTCGATGCCATCATCGAGGCGTCCCGCAAGTATGGCCCCAATCGCGAGGCGGTCGTCGATGCTGACCGTCAGCGACTGACCTACAAGCGGCTGATTTTATCGGCGCTCGTGCTTGGCCGTAAGCTTGCGGACCTCACCGAGCCTTCGTCCACCGTCGGTGTGCTGTTGCCCAACGCGGCCGGCGCCGTCGTCACGTTGTTGGGTCTCAACGCGTTTGGCCGAACCGCGGCGATGCTGAATTTCACTGCTGGTGTGCGCAATCTCACATCGGCATTGAAGACCGGCCCCATCCGCGTGGTTCTGACGTCTCGGCGCTTCATCGAGACGGCAAAGCTCGAAGACGTGGTTCGCGCGCTCGAAGCGGTCGAGCCGGTGCCGGGGAGGCGCACGCGAATTGTCTACCTGGAGGATGTGCGTGCCTCGATCTCAACCCTCGACAAGGTCCGTGGTGCGGCCGCCTCGCTTTTCGCAGCGTCCGCTGCGCGCCGTCACGGCATGCGGCCAGAGCGCGCCGCCGTGGTCTTGTTCACCTCCGGAACGGAAGGCGCCCCCAAAGGCGTCGTGCTGTCGAACACCAACCTCGTTGCCAATGCACGCCAAATCCTGCAGCACGCCGGCGGCATGCTGAGCTCTGCCGACATCGTGCTCAATCCACTGCCGATGTTTCATTCTTTCGGATTGACCGCGGCAACGCTGATGCCTTTGCTCGGCGGCATGAAGGTGGTGCTCTATCCAAGCCCCTTGCACTACAAGCAGGTGACGCGAACCATCAGCGAGCACAAGGCGAGTGTGCTGTTCGCCACCGACACCTTCCTGATGGGCTACGCGCGCGCGGCAGATGCGACCGATCTTGCCAGCATCCGCTACGTCATCGCCGGAGCGGAACGCGTCAAGGAGGCAACGCGACAGGCCTGGGCGCGCACCGGAGCACTGATCCTGGAAGGCTATGGCGCCACCGAATGCTCACCCGTCATCGCCTGCAACTTGCCGCACCTCAACGTGCCGGGCACGGTCGGCCCGCTGCTGCCCGGCATCGAGACGCACTTGGAGAAGGTGGAGGGCATCGATGAAGGCGGCCGCCTCAAGGTGCGCGGCCCCAATGTCATGTCGGGCTACATACTGGCCGATACGCCGGGCGTCGTATATCCGCCGCAGGACGGCTGGCATGATACCGGCGATGTCGTCACCATCGACGAGAACACTGTCATCACCATCAAGGGGCGGGCCAAGCGCTTCGCCAAGATCGGTGGCGAGATGGTGTCGCTCGCCGCCGTCGAAGCGCTTGCCTCGCAGCTTTGGCCGGACTCCCAGCACGTCGTCGTCAATCTTCCTGATGACCGCAAGGGCGAGCAACTCGTGCTCGTCACCGACAAGCCAGATGCCGACAAGGCGCGGTTGCTCGCGCATGCCAAGGCCAACGGCTTTCCCGAGTTGTGGGTGCCGCGCGCCGTCATGGTGGTGGGTTCGATTCCTGTGTCGAGCACCGGCAAAGTCGACTTCCAGGCGACGCTGGCGATGACGCGGCAAGCGCGCCCCCTGTTATAAGCGACCCGCCACGCCCCGCTGCAAAGCCGCTATTTAGCTTCGATCTCCAAGGGCCCATGACCAACGCCGCCAGCACACCGGGGTCCGCTCCCAACGATCGAGGGACATGGAAAGAGAAGCTGCATCGGGCATTGGTCGCTCCCTTGCGGGCCATGCGGCTCACGTACTTGCCGCTGTTGATGGTCTATTTCGCTTATGGCGCGATGGGCCTCGTCGCCGTTGCCGACAGCTTCTGGGTGAAGAAGGCACTCACCCTCTCCCCCGCCGATCTCGCCAAGCTCGGTGTGTGGCTTACGTTGCCGTGGGCGATCAAGATGGTGTTCGGCGAGCTGGTCGACACGGTCGCGATTCTCGGCTCACGGCGGCGCGCCTATGTCTTCATCGGCGCCGGCATGATCGCCGCCGCGCTGATCATGCTCGCTGGAGCTGCCGGCGGCTGGCTGACGTTCGCGGCGCCCGACAAGATCTATATCGCGGCCTCGCTGCTGATGGTGACCGGCTCGGTACTGCAAGATGTCGTCGCCGATGCCATGAGCACAGAGGTCGTGCCGCGCACCAATTCCGACGGCACGCCAAGACCGCAAGCCGAGATCGACCACGACCTCGGCATGATCCAGGTTCTGGGCCGGCTGGCGCTTTCGTTCGGCATCTTCGCCACCGCTGGCCTGGCCGGCGTTCTGGCGCAGACGATGAGTTACGAGAAAGTGTTCCTGCTCGGCCTTGTCGTTCCTGCCATCTCGACGAGCGGCGCGATGCTGGTGCGGCTCGAAACCAGTGAAAGCCGCCCCACCGATTGGCGCATCTTGTTGGGCGGCATGGCATTCGGCGCGATCGTCACCAGCTTGCTCGCCGCCGACGTGCCCTATGCGCAGGAAATCGTGTTTGTCGTCTCGCTCGGCGTCATCGTCGCCATGCTGGCCCACGTCACCCGTGACATATCGATCGAAACGCGCCGGCGCATCGTCTACGCCGCCATCATCATTTTCGCGTTCCGGGCCGCGCCGGGGGTCGGCGAAGGCTACCGCTGGTTTACCATCGACAAGCTCGGGTTCGACGAGGCGTTCTTCGGCTTGCTCGGCCAGATCGGCGCCGGCATCGCGCTGGTGGCGATGTGGCTGTTGTCGGATTCGATCACACGCCGGCCGATCCCGAGCGTATTGCTCATTCTTACTATTCTTGGCGCGGTGCTTTCCCTTCCCGATCTGGCGCTGGTCTTCGGCTGGCACGAATGGACCGAGGCGAACCTCGGCTTTGGCGCGCGCACCATCGCACTTGTCGACACCGCCACGCGCTCCCCGCTCGACCACCTCAGCATGATCCCGCTTCTGACGTTGATCGCCCTTTATGCGCCGCCATCCAAGCGCGCCATTTGGTTTGCCTTGATGGCCTCGTTCATGAACCTGGCCCTGGTCGCAGGCCAACTGCAGACCAAGTACCTGAACGAATTCTACGTGGTCGGCCGCAACGCCTATGAGATGCTGCCGGCCCTGGTCGTTACCGCACTCGCCATCCGGCTTGCCCTGCCGCTTGCCGCGATCATGCTCATCGGCCGCAAAGTCCGTTGAACCAATCTGTTCGGACGTGTGCGCAATCGGCCATCCAAGGGTCGCACCGCAGTCCCACTGCCGCCACGGCTCGGCCTGACAAAAGCCGGGTGCGCGTGTGATGACCGAGTGTCCGTTTTCGAGGGCGCTGTGGCCGATTGCCGGCCCAATTCGTTGCCTACGGATCACGGTTACACACCAAAGACTGCCGATGAAGAGCGGAACCTTGACCCCCGATTTGAGGTTGGGCATTTACCTGAGGACAGGTCGCAGGCGCCGCACAACAAAGCGGCCCGGCAGATTGGCCCGCAGCGGTGGTAAAGTCCGGGACGAGCTGTGCCGACATAGAGGCATGAGGGACGTATGGCTGTTGCACCAGATGTGATGGTTTCCGAGCAAGTTCAACCTGTTGATCGCCTGACCCTGGGCTGGGCCTTGCGTCGTGCGGCGCTTGGGTTGTTGATCATGGTGATCGGCTGCGGCGGCGCGGCGTGGCTGCTTTACGCCAGCATCGAGCCAGATCGCGCTGATGCGGCAGTGCTCGCCTCGCAGGACAGCATTACCATCTCCGAGCCAGCCGGGTCGCGCTGAGCAACCGCCTCACAGGCTTCGGCTATTTGCACTACGTCACAGTTTTGCACCACTCGCGCAGCCAATATTGGCGGCACGAGGCGATTGGCCTGCACGTTTGCGTCGTGCCTTCCAATCGCGACCGGATGCTGGAGTGTGCCGAGTTGCTCTTGCTCGACAGAGTGCGAAACATGTTGCCCGCATGCCTTTCGGGCGTGAGGCGGACAGTGTTTGCACTTGTGGCAAGCTTGATGCTGACAGCGCCGGGGCTCATCGCTACGGCGAGGCCCGCGAGCACGCCTGAATCTGCGGAGATTGTTGCGCCGAGTCCGAAGAAGGTCTTGCGCCCTGAGGCGAGACCGGTAGGCGCATCACCATCGGGCAACAAGGCACCCGAGCTTGCCAACCCGAACCAACAGCGCGCGCGCACTCCATCAACTGCGCCGCCAACACAAAACGAATTGGCAGCGGCCGCTCAGCGCCGCCGCCAGTCGATCGCCGCCGTCGCCAGCTGGGGCTATCAGCTGGCCGGACTAGATGTCGGCGCCGCGGCATCGACACCCTTTGAATTGCTCGTTGTCGACGCCACCACCGGACAGGGCGATGGCAAACCGTTGTCGGCTGCCGACGTCTCGCGCCTCAAGCAAGCCGCCAACGGCCGCCACCGGATCGTTGTCAGCTATCTTTCAGTCGGCGAGGCCGAGGACTACCGGCCCGACTACTTCAGCGACGAGTATCTATCGGAGGACGCCCCCGACTGGTTGTTGCACGAGAACCCGCAATGGAAGGGCAATCGCATCATCCGCTACTGTGAGGAAGGCTGGCAACGCACCATCCTGGGCGACGAGGATGGCCGCAACGTCTACAACAGCATCGAGCCCTCCCCGCTTTACCGCCTCATCGAGCTGGGGCTCGACGGCGTCTATCTCGACCGCGTCGACGTCTATAGCGAGGTCGGCAAAGTCTGCCCCGATGCGGCCCGGCGCATGGTCGCGTTCGTCAAGCGGCTGGCCGAGCACGCCAGGAAGCGCAATCCCAACTTTCTCGTCATCCTGCAGAACGCAGAGGAACTCTTGCAGCACCGCGACATGATCGACAGCATCGACGCCGTCGCCAAGGAAGACCTGTTCTACGGCGCCGACCACACCGAAGCATCCAACGCGGCCAGCACAGTCGCCGACACGCTCGCAAACCTGCGTCTGGCGCGCAAGGCCGGCCGGCCGGTATTCTTCGTCGATTACATCAAGGATCGCGGCAAGATTGCCGACGCGCGCCGACGCGGCGAGGCCGAAGGCTTCCACGCCTACTTCGCCCCGCGAGACCTCGGCCGATTGTGGTTGCCTGGGCGGGATTTTTGAATTGCGCTTGCCTCGCGCCGCCATACCGGCCACCCCGGTTGTCACTTCCGGTTCTGGCATTGCCACGCTCACCGCCGCCGCACTTGCCGCAGACTGGCAAACTTGCTTTAGAACGCAAGGCAGCTCGCTGCTTCCATTCGAACCTGGGACCACGTACTCCGCCATGCGCCCGACAAGGAACAGGCCATGATCAACTCCAACACGCTGCTGTGGATCGCCATCATCGTGCTCGTGGCGCTGGTCGCGTACCTGGCATGGCGGCTGTGGCAATCGAGCCGGACTGGCACTGGCAAAGGTGAGAGCGACACGGCCGCGATGCCGCATCAGGATGCCGTTCCCAATCGAGCACCAGAATTGCGGCGCACCTCGGCGCCACCGCCAGCCTGGGCCGGAAACCGCAACGATGCGTCCGCGGCAGAACAGGCTCCGACATCGCCCGCGCGCCAAGCTTCCTCGGGCCCTGGCGCCAGCGTGCGTAATCCGGCCTCGATAAGCCCGCAGCCTTATGGCCGCACTCCGCCGCGCACGGCCAAGCCGCCGCCCGCGCTCGCAGGAGAGGTGCCGGGCGTGACGCCGAGCACACCTCGTGGCACAGCCCGCCCCCGAGCCGGCGCCACACGTCCACCCGCGGCTTCGGCTGGCGGAGTACGAGACGAACCCGACAAGGCCGACCCCGAGCCGGCCGGAGCCCGACAGGCAAGCTCCACCGCACCTGCCGCGCTACTGGCTGCCGCAAAGACCTGGGGCTATCAGTTGCAGCGCTTGGATTTGGCCAAGGCCGCCGCTTCGCCGTTCGAGCTTCTCGTCACCGACTACTCGCGCGACGGCAGCGACGAGGAAGCCTTGAAGCCCGCCGAGCTTGCGCGGCTGAAGCGTATGCCGGACGGTGGCCGCCGCCTCGTCTACGCCTACATCTCCGTCGGCGAAGCGGAGAGCTATCGCTACTACTGGCAGCCCGAGTGGAAGAAGAACCGGCCGGCGTGGATCATCAGCGAGAACCCGGATTGGAAGGAAAACTTCCTCGTCCGTTTCTGGGATCCCGAGTGGCGTGCAATCCTGCTAGGCAGCCCCGAAAGCTACATCGATCGCATCGCCGCGCAGGGCTTCGACGGCCTCTATCTCGATCGCTGCGACGTCTATGAGGATATTGCCGACAAGAAACCCAAAGTGGCACGCGAGCGCGCGGATGTCGAAGCCGAGATGGTCGCCTTCATCGGCGAAATCTCCCGTTACGTGCGCAGCCGGCACCCGGGCATGGGCATCATCTTGCAGAATGCCGAACTGCTGCTGGCGCATGCCGATGTGCGCCGCGCAATCGACGCGATGGCCAAGGAGGAGTTGCTCTATGGCCTAGACTCCCCGCAAAAGCCCAACAGCCAGGAGGCGATCGAGGAATCGCATCTCGCGCTCGCGCGCGCGTTGAAGGACGGCAAGGCGGTGTTCGTCGTCGAGTATCTCGACAAGGCCGACCTGCGCTACACGGCGGCAGAGAAAATCCGCCAGATCAGCTTCATCCCCTACATGTCGCGTGCCAACCGCGAACTCGATACGCTGGAAACACAACAACCCGAAGCCGCTATTGCGTGACCGCAAGGCCCATACGTCATGCCAACCGCCCATCGTCGTCGGCATCCGTGTGTCGCCACTTCGACATCCGCGTCACCAAGGCGCGCAGCACGCCACGCTTTGCGCCAAGGTGGGAGGCTTCGCTGATTGACGGATTGTTGCCGATGAAGGTGAGAAAGTTGAGGCGCTCGAACGTGCGTACCGTCGCCAAATACGCGATGAAGCTCGCAATCAGACACGCAGCAAAGTAGCCGACGCCGAAATAGGTTTCGCCGCGCGCCACCGTCATCATCGTGAACCCCGCATTCAACGTCAGGAACAACACCTGCAGCGCGAGATAGAGGCGGCGCCTGTCGAAGAACAGCAGGAGTGACGTCGACGAGATGAAAATGAACTGGAACACCGCACCCAGAGCGCCATAGCGCAATATCGAAATCTGCTGGAACTGCAGATTGAGCGAGCTGACGATCAGCGGAGCGGAAAGCAGCAGCACCGCGCAGATGCCGATCTGCATGACGGTGATGAGTACGAGCTGATCGAGCGTGAAAGCGGCAAGACGGCTGCGCGCGGTCTCGATCTGCTGCAGCGTGCCGTGGGTCTCGATGGTGCTGTAGTAGTGCTGATAGCGTTCGAAGAAATCGGTTTCGAGCTGAACTACGAAGGCGGCAAGAGCTGGAATGATGACGAGCGAGGCGATGAACATCGCACTGTCGTAGAGTGGCGCATGGACAAGCCCGCCCTCGACCACCTCGCCGATCGGCGAGAACCAGAAAATCCACTTGTCGATCCACACGCCCGCAGTTGCCGCAACCGCTCCCAACGCGAGAGGTGCATAGGTTGAGAAGCCCTTGAGGATCGTCTCGAAGCCTTCCTCCGGCCGCACCAGTCGGCCTGGAAACGAATCCAGCACACGCATCGTCAAAATCAGCAGCGTCAAAGCCAGGCCGCCGACGAAGCCCCAAGCAATGGCCGCAGCACCAAGCCCCATGATAGCGGCGGCGATGCCAGCGATCACGGATACGAGCAACCCCACCAGGAAGGCGATGGTGACGCCGTTGTAGTCACGGATCGCGCCGCAAAAGCTCAAAGCCACCCAGATCAATGCGACCGTCAGCGAGGCGGCCAGCAGGACCGCGCCAAGTGCCGGTGGCATGCGGAAGTAAATGGCCAGAAGCGCGACACCCGTGGAGGCAAAACCGATGGCGATCACATAAGCGCCAAATAGCAGCGGCCGCACCCGCTCGGGCTTCTTCAGCCACAAGGCATCCGCCACCAGCCGAGTTGCCACGATCGTCACGGGAGCCGTCAACACAAGCGACACGGCAAATGCATAAATGATGACGGCGCGGAAGGTCGACAATGTCTGCAAACCTGCGACCTGCTCGGTAACGAGGGTGATGGCCGCAAGCGAGAAGATGGTGAAGAGCCACGGCCCCGCCGCGATCACCGCGGCATGACCGAAGGCGCCCACGATGCCCGACAGGCTCTGCTGACGACTGAGACGGCGCAATTCAAATCCAATGCCTGCCATCTAGCCCGCTCCCCCGAGATTGGCCGTCGTGGCATCGGGCCGCGCCGCCAGCTCGGCGTATAGGTCGCGATAAGCAGCCGCCGCCTGCGGCGAAGTATAGCGCTGTTCGACGCGCGCCTTCAAAGCAGCCCCTGCCGCGCGGCGGCGCTCGGGATCGGCGAGCAGTGCGGCGACGGCGTCAGCCAACTCGTCGGGCGCGACCAGACCGGTAACGATACCGCCCGCACCCAGCGGCGGTTGCTCATCGGCGCGACCTTCGATGATTTCGCGGCACGAACCGACGTTGGTGGCGACAAACGGCACGCCCGCCGCTCCCGCCTCCAGCAGCACCAGCGGTTGCGACTCCGACAGCGAGGTCAGCACAGCGACGTGCATTTGCGGCAGATACTCGATGACGTTGACGGGGCCGGTGAAAACAACGGTGTCCTCGAGCCCGAGCTCATGCACCAGCAGCTGACATTCTTCAGCGTAGGCGGGATCCTCGTCCAGAGGACCAAGCACCAGCGCACGCAGATTCGCAATGCGCTGCTTTAGGATGTGTGCCGCCGCGATATACGTTTTGACGTCCTTGATCGGCACCACACGGCCGATCAGCGCCATGGTCGGCGGCGCGTCATCGGCGACCAGCGGCAGATTGCCGAAACGAACCAGATCGATGCCATTGGCGATGACCCGCAGGCGGGCGGGATCGGCCCCAAGAGCAATCTCGGCGCGTTGGTTGTCCTCGTACAGCGTGACGATCGTGTCGGCGGTCTCATAGCAGGTGCGCGCATAGGCTTCGAAGGCGTGAACCCAAAGGTCTCGTAGATCGACGCGCGCATCGGCAAGGAAGTGGCCCTTGTCGATGTTGTCGGCAACCCAATCGGCCATCAACAATTCGACGCGGCGCTCGTTGGTGTAGATGCCATGCTCGGTGAGCAGGGACGGCCGCCCAGTTTCGATTGCGGCCCGTGCCGCCAGCAGCCCGGCGTATCCCGTCGAGATGGTGTGGTAGATCTTCGCCTTCGGCAGCGGGAACTCTGCGACCGCGAACAGGCCACCCAACAGTGCGCGCCACGCCCAGAAATAGTGCAGAAACGAGCTTTGCGGCATATCGCGCGCATACATCAGCTGCACGACTTCCCAAGCCAGCGGCGAATTGAAAACGACCGGCAACGGCGCCAGCAGGCGCAGCCGTTCGAGCTCGCGCGCCAACGCATGCATCGGCTCGGCGCCACCATATGCGGTAAAGCGCGACAAAGTATCGGCGAGCGGGCTGATATCGTCGGGAAGCGTGATGTTGAGCCGTGGACGGTTGCCGAAGTCCTGGAGGTAGAGATCCTGATACTGGACGGCGTTGGGCGGCAACTGATAGCGCGGCGTCAGCCCGCCGGGCCTTGGCCATAACGCCACGATCGAGAAGCTCAAATCAGGTTGCGAACGCATCAGCCAATCGATCCATGCCGCCACACCGCCTTGCACATACGGGTAGCAGCCCTCGACAATCAGGCAGACATCGGCTGACGGACCAGACGTCGCGGTAGGCGATAGGTTTACAGGGGCTCGTTGCGCGCTCATGCGTGGTGCTCCCCGGCCATCGCAGCGCGGGCCTTGCCGGGCCATCGGCGCACGCGCGTGAAGCCAAGCGATGCCAGTTGCCGCCGCGCACGCAGCTGGCGCAACCTTTTGAACTCACCCGCTTCGATCAGGCGTTGCTCGAGCGCAATCAGTCGCGCCACACCATCGACCGGCTCATTGCGCTTCAATGGTATGGCGAGGCAATCGAGCCCGGTGCTCAGCCGCGCCGCGACACGATCGGCCGCAGTGGCGACAGGCGCGTCGAGCAAGCCTGAACGGATCGCCGCATCGAGATTGCGCATGATGACGAGCGCTTTTTGCGCGACATCCGGGTCGAGGCGCCCTTGTGTGCCACTGTCCGCAGCCGCCAAAAGCCCCGCAGCCGCCGCCAGCCAGGACGCCACCTCCTCGGCCAGCCGTGGTCTTATGCGCGCTGCAACCGCTGCGGCCTGAACGCGAATGACAGGCACGTCGCTCTTCAGGGCCGCTGCCAGGGCATCGAGATAGTTGGGATGAAAAAAGCGGGCGATGAGCCCGAGCGCCGCCTGTCTCTGCCGCAGCGTCCCATGAGCGACCACCGCGATCAGTGCATCGGGCGCAGGCGCGCGCGCATTGATGACGCGACCCGAGGCAATGCGATCGGACAGCTGCGTTTGCGGATCGACCTTGATCGAATGCGAAATGCGCTGATACCACGCCGCCAGCAGATCCGATTGCAGGACCGGGCGTCGCAGCAGCGCCAGCGCCATCACCGACACCAGCGCACCGACCGGCCCCGCGGCCGAGACCACAATCAACGTAAACAACGGTGCGGTCAAATCAGCGTCAGCGCCGCGACGAAGATAGATCGCGTAGACGAGACCGGCGATGATGGCAAAATGCGCGGCAAATGCGATTGGAAGTGGCAAGCGCGCTAACATCGAGGCCGCCACGATTGCAGCTTCCCCGACCAGCGCCGCGCCGGCAAAGCATGCTTCCCAACGGCCTACCACAGCACGCACCGGCGGCGACACCGCGGCCGGCATATCGACTGTGGCAGACGCCGTAGGGGCGAGCGAAATATTTGCTGCAGCGTCGCCGGCCATCGCGGTCATTGATTGGGAGACGCTCCCCTCGTCGCATCGTTGCCATCACGCGCCAGTGCCGAGGTGTCGGCTTTGTCGTCCTGCGGCGACGCCGCGACCCCGCGCGATTCCGGCTGCAGGCGTTCCACGAGGCTTTTCGAGCGGGCGGCAGGCCCGGCGCCAATCGCCTTAGTCGGAATCGCATGCGATGGTGCTGCTGGCGCCGTGACCGCGGCAGTCCGTGACGCAGCAGCCCTTGGCGAGCGCGGCGTCATGTCGGGCGAGCGCGCCGCCTTGACGACGACACGGGGAAAAGCTCGCATCCGCGGACGTTGCCGGCGTTCCAAAGGTGCGCACGGTGCAAGCGACTGCGCCAGCAGATCGAGAGCGGCAAGCCCCTCCTCGCTCAGCGCAAGCGGGTCGGCCTTCTCGACGACGAGCATGCCAAAGATCGTGTCCGCAGTCTCGCCTGGGATGGGAGCAGCAGCGAGCCCTGCATCCTTCAGAATGTGCTCATGTCCGGCTTCGAGCACGCTCAACACCTGGCGTTGCTCGATCACGGCGCGAAAAAGCGGCTCGTCAGTTTCGATTCGAATGCGCGGACCACGATCGGCCGGCCGGCCCGCCACGGCACATTCGCCAAGTGCGCCGTTACGCAACCGATATGCGACCAGCACTGACCCTGGAAACAACGCCGTGGCAGCCGTGTGAAAAATGCCTTGGCGTTCACGCTCGACGCCAAGGCCTCCGGCGGCGATCGTCTTGGCAAGTATGGCGGCCGTCGCGTGCGGTGCTGCCGAATGGCGCGTTGCCAATTCCTGTTCGAGCGTCTCGATCCGACTGCGCAGATCGCCCGAATAGCGGGCGAGGTCGTCGCGCTGCCGCATCAGCGCGTCGTTGATAAGTCGCAGCTCGTATTTGGCGGCAAGCTGGCGCATGCGGAACTGCCCGACGAGCAACGCCACACCGATCCACAAGATCGGCTGGCCCCAAACGCGCAGGAAGTAAGCAAACAAGTTCTCGCCGATATCCTGCTCGGGCAGGCCGGCAAAGAACGTCAACGCAATGGCTATGGCTGCGGCAATGAACCCGGAAACGGTGCCGTACTGCAAACTGACAAGCAGAACCGGAATCCAGAACGGATGCGGCGAGATATCGAGCAGACCGAGCGCCGGCATCAGCGCATCGAGACCGAAGATGAGAATGAACAGGACCGCCGTCTCGATCAGCGCCGTCAACGGCGGAAACACCGGGATGCCGGTCGTTACCGGGCCGCGCTGGCTATCAGGCATGTCGTCCTTGGGTGGCACGCTCAAGCGGCCCTCCACATCTTCATCGTGAAGCAGTGCGCGCAGCCCCGTGCCGGCAGCCGGCTTGGCGTATGAGCCTTTTGCGTCATTGCTTCTTCTCGTTGAGCGCGAGCGGACGCACGATGGGCTTGGGCCGCTCGATGCTCCTATTGTCTTGTTTGAACTTGGCGCGGCGGACGATCTCAAGCTTACGCAGCCGTTTGATGCGCTGTGCGCGTGCCGATCGAGATGTGCGCGATTGGGTGACGCGCGGCACATCGCCTGTCGCTGAGGCGTGCTGTCCGGCCACGCGATTTTGCCGCCGCTCGATGGTTCGCGCCAGCTGCCGAGCACGCACGCGCTTTTTGGCGCGCACCGGCGGCATGGCCGTTGTGACCCCGAGCTCGCGCAGACGCGCATCGGCAACCGCAGCTTTGCCGGTTTCCCGCATCAGCCGCGCCCAAAGCGCCAAACGCCATGTATCGAGCGCGTCGGAGGGAACCTTGTCGAGCAGCTCTCGGGTTGCATCCGCAGAACCCTTGTTGAGCTCGACCATGGCGCTCAACAAGGGATGGGCGACGAGCGTGTCGCTGCTCAAAGCCACACGCACAGTTTCGAACTCGGCCCGCCGACCCGTCGCACCCAATGCCTCGGCAATGCGTACCAGGTCTGTTTCGGCGACATTCGTCATGCCGACCCGTTGCGCCGCCAGCAACGCCACTTCGGGATCTTCCGCATCGAGCGCCGTCGAGATGACACGCGACGCAAGTGACGTGTCTGTCAGTTCGGCCCGCTCCACCCAGCCTCGCAAATAGGCGCGCGCCGCACTGATTTGATCGCGATCGATCATCAGTTCGGCCACGCTCAACGACAGGCCATCGCCGGGCTTGCCGAGGTCACGCGCAATTTGCATTGCGACTTCTTGCTCCTGTCGCTCGCTCAGGAACTCCATCAGCGCAATCGAGAAGCGCTCTTCTGGATCGTGCTTCAACCACTGGCCGGCACGCCGCGCCACTTCCTGGTCTTCGCCCGCATCAATCAGCAGTGATGTCAGCATCAACCGCTCGCGTTGCGTCGCAATGCCTTTCACGTCGTCGACGTTGCGCAAAAGCGCCAGCGCCTTTTTGTTATCGCCGCTGACCGCTTCGAGCTGCGCCAGACGCACGATGTCGCCTTCCCGGCGATAGCCCTTGAGGCGACAGCGCTCGATGGCCTCGCGCTCGCGCGTGTACTGGCCGACAAGTCGAAGCTGTGCGATGAGCTCGCGGCACACGGGCTCTGAATACTTGCGCGAGACGAGACGGCTCAACTTGGCCAGATAGGCCTCGCCATCCTGCGTATCGCGATAAAAGCGAACAAGGCGCCGCTGCAGAACGATGTCGTTGGGACGTCCGGCGGCAAGCAGCTCGAGCATCTGGCGCGCCTTCGGCAAGTCGCCGAAGTGCTGATAGAGCTGCTCGAGCTGGTACAATGTACGCTGCGAACGATCTCCCTTGGCGTAGCGCCGTTCCAGCAGCTCCTGTGCGCGCACGTTGTTGCCGTCGCGCTCGAGCATTGCGACGCGCTCGGCATCCCCCGGCAACAGCACGAAACCGGCAATCGCCGCGCCGACGAACAGCACGAGCATCAACACCAGATGCGGCCTCAGATATGTCGCCGCGCGGCTAGTCATGGCAGGCGAACTCCAGCGCGACAGGCTCGACAGCAACGCTATCAAGGCTCACGGCCAGCAGACCCGACGCATCCGCCGTCGCCGACGCCGACGCCAGCGCCTTGCCCCCGCGCATCGCTACAACATCGAAACGGCGGCCGGGTGCCGTCAAGAAGTTCATATCGCCCTTGCCGAAGCCCTGCGCCTGCAGCGAGAAGCGGCACTCTTCGCCCGAAAAGGCCGAAAGTCGCCAGCGGCTGTCACGCAATGCCGGACGCGCTCCCGCAGCCACGACTGCGGCCTCTGCGCTCAACCGTGGCACAAGCCGAATGACGGCGCGCGCCACCTCGCGATCGAGCGTCACGTAGAGCGAGCCGTTGTGGCGTGTGGCGCCGAGCACACCAGTGCTTGCGGCAAGATCGACGCCGAGCTCGTTCGCCTCGTCGAAGCGGACTGTCTCCAGAGCACCACGATTTTCAACCGCCCAGGCCGAGGCGCCCACCTGCTCGATTGTCACGCCGAAGAAGTCGTCGGCAATTGCGGCATAGTCGGAAGCCGCAATCGGCGTGACGGCGGTAGAGCGCGCCATTTTGAGGAAGTGCTGCACCGCCGAGAGTGCTGCCGGCTTTTCGCCCGAGTACATGTGATAGTAGAGATTGAACGGCTTCAGCCGGCGCGGCGCATCGGTGTTGCGCAACGTTTCCTCGAGCATGAAGAAGCCGTGATACGGCCCTGTCCAGTCGTTGGTGTAGGTATTCTCGTTGCTGTTGGCGGCATAGATCTGCCGCTCTGCGCCGATGACGCGCGAGATTGGCGGCACATAGGCAACAGAGGGAAATTCGCGATCAAGCCGGCTATCGCCGCCATTGATGTTGCGCACACCGGCACGGCGCGTTTCGCGGATAGCAGCTTCGAACGGCGTGGTGTCGCCACTCCACTGGTAGATCTTGGCGCGTTTGCCCCCAGGCGCCAATTTCTCGGCCGTCCGCAGGGCTCCCACCACTTCGCTGCCGAGATCGAACGGGTTCTTGAGATAAGTACGCGGCAGGTCGTCGGACCCGGCAACGTATTTGTTGGAGCGTGTTAAGGGAGCCGGCTTGCCGGCAATCATGTACACCTGCTCGGTCAGGCTTTCACGCCAGCTCTGCAACGGCCGCTGATAACTGTCGATCTTAGCCATCTCGGCGTTGCGATCGTATTTGGCAAAAAAATTCCAGTTGAAGGGGTGGGTGTGGGTGTGGCTCGCCACTTCGACCTGCGGCAGCGCGAACAGTTCGCGTGCCACGCGCGCAGCCGCTGCATCGGCCCCATATTGAGGATCGATGTCACAGCCAATGAGCGCGACCGAAACCGGCAGATCGGGAAACTTCGCGATCGCCTCGCGCAAGATCACCTCCGACGACAGCATGCCGACGCCACGGTGTTTCTCGATCTCGGTCTGGTTGTTCCAGCCATCGCCATCGATGTGGCTGAAATAGATGCGCCGCCCGGCAACCGTCGTGACATCGGGCATGGGAAAGCGCTCCGCGCCCAACGCGCGGGAGAAGAACGCAAACGGATTCAGGATCCACATTTCCCGATCGGCGGTCGGTTCGTAGTAGAATGTAAAGGCGCCCGCTGCGTAACCGCCCGTCGAGCCGGTGGTGACGACGGCGGACCCTGACGGTACCGAGTTGGGCACCGACAAGCTCAGATGAACGGCAACGCGATCCGTCATCGGCCGCAGCACCGGGAAATCCGGCAACACCTTGTCGAGCGGCCGCTCGAAACCGATCATGGCGGCATCGACGATCTGGGGCTTGGCGGCAAATCCGATTTCCAAATGCTCGCCCGTGTAGTCGAGACCGAGCCGCTGAAAGAGACGGATTGCAACGTGCTCGGTTTTCTCGCTGTCGTCGGGCAGGATTTCGCCGAGCACGACATGGCGCAGCCCTTGTGAACTGAGTACGCTATCGAGCCAGGCACCGTATTTCTCGGGCGCCTTCAAGGGCTCCAGCAGCCACGTCAGCACCGCGCGGTAACCGCGCATCTCGGCGACATCGGGCAGCGGGCCGTTGACGTCACGGTAGACGACCTCGAAACCCAGATGGTTGATTGGCATTTCGGCGAAGCGGTGGATCCGGCTATCGGATGCGGCGCCTTCGGCTGCACCGTCGTACACGGCCAGCACCTTGCGCAGCACCGGACGCGGCGTGAAATCGATTTCGACGGCGGGGGCCACCGCCACGGCGCCCATCACGAGCAGCCCCAAAGCGACGGCCAACAGCAACCTCAGGCCGGCGGCAATCGAGCGCAGACCCGGCAACACATGCCTGCCTATGGAACCACTCGTGGACATGCCCGCCGACATTGAAAGCGCTACGCCCCACACACTACGTCACGCGCGGAATGCACAAAGCATTCCAGCCGCAATTGCATATCGGAAGTTCGCGAACCCATTTCCTTTGACGCCGCGTCCACCCACGCCTCCACTTTATCAGTCAACCTGGGTTCCCACACAACATCGAAAGCCGGCAGAAAAACAGCTACTTGCTGAAGTAGGTTATCAGCGGGTCGAACATGGCCGGCGCATCACTCGAGGCCGATTAACCAAGACCGGCCTTCACCGGAATATGCGAAGCGCTCGTGACGGCGCGCATCGCCAAAATTTTGGGCACACGCGCGGCCGGCGCAGACGCTAACCGTAGCACTATTCGCTGTGCGACATCCCCGGTTTCAGAGCAAGTCAATCTGCGCGGTGGCAATCAGGGCAACACGCAGCTGTGCCATTTCGGTGTCAGATATCGCTTTCCCGAGCCTGCTGCCTGGATTAATGAGACCCCGCACCACCCGGAGCAGCTCCATGCGCTTTGCCATGCTTGCCCGCAACCCTTCTTTGTACTCGCACCGCCGGATCGCCGAAGCCGCGGTCACGGCTGGCCATGCCATCGACATCATCAATACCTTGCATGTTCACATGAACATCACGTCGAACCGGCCTACGCTGCGCTACGGGGGGCAGGATTTGCCGCTTTACGATGCCGTCATTCCGCGCATCGGCGCGTCGATAACCCACTATGGTCTGGCGGTATTGCGACAATTCGAGATGCAGGGCGTGTATCCCTTGAACGAGAGCGTCGCCATTGGCCGCTCACGTGACAAGCTGCGCGCTTTGCAGCTCTTGGCCCGCGCCGGGGTGGGGATGCCTGTCACGGCCTTTGCACATGGCCCGCGCAAGGCAGAGGACGTGATCCGCGAGGTCGGCGGCGCGCCAGTCGTGATCAAACTGCTGGAGGGAACCCAGGGAATGGGCGTCGTTCTGGCCGAAACTGAGGCTTCCGCCAAGTCGGTCATCGAGGCATTTTCGGCCGCAAACGTCAATATTATGGTGCAGGAGTTCATCCGCGAGTCGGAGGCGAGCGACGTGCGCGCATTCGTCGTCGGCGGTCGCGTTGTCGCGGCGATGAAGCGAATCGGAAGGCCCGGCGAGTTTCGCTCCAATCTGCATCGAGGCGGGCGGGCCGAGCCCACCACCATCAGCGGCGAGGAGGGCGAGGTTGCCATCAAGGCGGCGGCCGCACTGGGCCTCAACGTTTGCGGTGTCGACATGTTGCGCACCGCGCGTGGACCGATGGTCATGGAGGTCAACTCCTCACCCGGCCTTGAAGGCGTGGAACGCTCCACCGGGGTCGATGTGGCGCGCGAGATAATTTCATTTCTGGAACACAATGCCCGCCACGGCGACACCATCACCCGCGGCATTGGTTAAACCGCATACCTGCCACCGTGGCGTCGAGCGGTGCGGAAGAGAACGGTGCACGCCGAGCCCCACCCGCCTTGATTGCGCCGCGCCACCTCACGTATCATTGGATCGACCGCACCTGAGCGGGTCGACCTGAGGTGCGCCTGGATGACCGAGCAGCAGAAGCACTTTCCGGAATTCTATGTCACGGCGCCCCAGCCCTGCCCCTATCTGCCGGGGCGGCTCGAGCGTAAGTTGTTTACGCACCTCTCGCACGACAAGCCCTCGCTGCTGGTCGACAACCTGTTGCGCGGCGGTTTCCGGCGCAGCCAGAACATCGCCTACATGCCGTATTGCGAGGGCTGCCACGCCTGCATTTCCGTGCGCGTTCTCGTCGATCAGTTCGAGCCCAATCGAACCATGCGCCGAATTGCCCAGCGCAATCGGTCCCTCAGCGTGCGTCGCGTCGCCGCCCAGGCCAACGCCGAGCAGTATGCGCTGTTCCGGTCTTATATCGATGCCCGCCACGGCGACGGCGGCATGGCCGATATGACCATGCTCGACTACTCGATGATGATCGAGGACAGCGCCATCGAGACATTTTTGTCGGTGTATCGAGACCGCCCCGCCGAACCGCTGGCGGCCGCGACGGATGCCGCCCAAAGTCCGCTGCGCGCGGTGGCTCTGTGTGACCGCCTGTCCGACGGCATCTCGATGGTTTATTCGTTCTACGAGCCGGGGCCCCAGTCGCTCAGTCTGGGCACCTACATGATCCTTGAGCATCTGGCCTACGCCAAGAGCCTGGGCCTGCCTTACCTTTACCTGGGCTATTGGATCAAAGGCTCCCGCAAGATGACCTACAAGACGCGCTTCCTGCCGCAGGAGCATCTGACGTCCGCAGGCTGGCGTGCATTCTGAGGTTTCCTGGCTGAGGTTTCCTAGCTGAGGCTTCCAAGCCACACTTCGTCAATCGGACCACGGGTGTGCAGCGGCTGCAATTGCCCGAAAGCTTGGTGTGTGCTGCTGATGGTCCACGCGCCAATCCTCGTCACGAGCGATGGCGGCGTACGGCATTCAATGCCGTCTCGACCAACCTTCCCGTGCAGATGCGCTCATGCCGAAATCATATGTTCTGTCAATTCTCGCGCTCTGCGCTGTACTGCTAGGTGTTGGCGCGCCCACCCTGGCGCATCACACCTACGTTGCCAAGTACGACAGCACGCGCCTCATCACGCTCTCGGGCACTGTCTCCAACGTCCGCTTCTCCAATCCGCACATCTTCTTCGAGTTGGCGACCGGCGGCGGCGCCAGCTGGACAATCGAGACCGAGAGCATCCCGGTTGCACGCTCGCTCGGTCTCAGCGAAGCGATGCTCAAGGACGGCGCCCGCGTCACCGTCACCGGTTGGCCCTCCAAGGACGGCGGCGCCGAGTTCGGCTTGAAGACGATCAGTCTTGCCGATGGCAAAACGATCACCATGCGCAAGTCCGCGCGGTAGGCCGCGGAGTCATCATGACAGCGGACAGCGTGTGGTCTGGTTTGGCGGCAACCTTCGTTGCCACCTTTGTCCGCGAAAGCTCATGGGCCTATCCGCTGCTCGAGATCGCGCACATGGTGGGCCTGGGCCTGTTGTTCGGCGGCATCCTGGTTTTCGATCTGCGACTGTTGGGTCTGGCGCGAAACATCTCGCTCGCGGCCCTTTCGCGCCATGTGCTGCGCCTGGTGTTTGTGGGCATTGCAATCAACATTGCGAGCGGACTCGCCATGTTCGCCTCCGACGCTCCAGAGTTCGCTGCCAATGCTTCGTTCAAAGCAAAACTCGTCTTGATCGCCCTGGCGCTCCTTAATGCCGCCCTCTACCAGTTCGGACCGGGACGCAGGGCCGACGCGTTCGACCGGAACGAGATGCCGCCGCCGCGTGTGCGCCTTCAGGCCGCTCTCTCGATCGGGCTGTGGTTCGGGGTCATCGCCGCAGGGCGATTGATGGCCTACGTGAAATAGCCGGGTCTCGGGCATGCCAGAATGCGCGCGCTACCGCCCGTCGCATCACTACTTTGCCAGCTCCATATCGAGCTTGCCAAACATGTAGGTCCACTTGTCGGTCTGCGCAGCGACCAGCTTGGCCATACGCCCGCGCAGGTCTTCCAGAAGCGCACAATCGGGCGTCTTGGCCTCCGCGCCTTCCTGGCCAAGCGTCGAGATCTCGTTGAGAAGATCGTTGGAGGTTTGATCGAAGACCTCGATCTTCTCGTCCTTCACGTAAGGCACCGCTTCTTTCAGGAACTGATCGTGCGACCAGGAGCGCTTCTCCTTCAGCTGCCGCAGCTTGTCCTGGAACGAAGGCCGGTTCTTCTGGTTGAGGTCGCGCAGTGCTGCCGCCGCCTGATCGACGACGGCTTCAAAATCGGCGCGCTCGCAAGCAACAGCGCCCCCGGCCCTGACGCCACATGACGCAAGGATGACAAACAGGCCGGCAGCCAGCGAACGGCAGTTCATCGTCAGGTTCCCGTCGTGCCTCAAGCACAACCCAGTCGCTCCCGGATAGATCATTGAGCTGTCACGGTCTACGCTTCTGTCGCCGCACACATGCAGTGCCCGGAAAACCGGGCCCGTTCGCGCACCGATTTCGCACGAGAACGCGCCGCATGCCCGTATTCTCGCATTTGCGAAATTGCCCGGCAGTCCAGTGCCGAAAAGGATTAGAAGGCCGGTCCGAAGCGGTTCGACTTGGGGAAGCCGCGCGGCACGATGCGACCCGATTGGGCGCGCAGGCCGACCCACTCCCTGAGGTCGCGCCATTCGAGCGTAAAGGTACGCCCGGCCGGATCGAGCCAGGTCAGTCCGGCCGCCTTGGCGAACACGCGCACGTCGGATACGCCGCCGTCTTTGGCGCGGAACAAGATCACACCCTTGCCGCGTGTCATCTCGTTCAGCTCCGACAGCGGGAAGATCAGCATCTTGCGGTTCTCGCCCACCACCGCGACGTGATCGCCGTCAACGGGCACCACCAGCCGCGCCTCGTCGGGCTCGCTCACATTCAACACCTGCTTGCCCTTGCGGGTGGCCGCCACCACTTCGGCCTCCGGCACCACAAAGCCATAGCCCGAGGTCGAGGCCACGAGCAGCTTGCGATCGGCCTGATAGACGAAGGCTTCGACGAAATCGTGGTTCTGTTCGATGTCCACCATCAGGCGCACCGGCTCGCCGTGGCCACGCCCGCCCGGCAACGCACTGGCTTCGAGCGTGTAGAATTTGCCGTTGGTGGCAAACAGCAGGATCTTGTCTGTCGTCGAGGCCTTGAGAGCGCGCTTCAAGCTGTCGCCCTGCTTGAACTCGAGCTTCGACAAATCGTCCTGATGGCCCTTCATGGCGCGGATCCAGCCCTTCTCCGACAGGATCACCGTAATCGGCTCCTTCTCGATCAGGGCGGCGTCGAGATCGACATCGATCGCGGGCGCGTCGGCGAAATTGGAGCGGCGGCGGCCCAGCTCGGTCTTCTTGGAATAGCGCTCGCGCGTCGCCTTGATCTCCTCGGCGATCCGCTGCCACTGAAGATCGTCGGATTTCAACAGCGCCTGCAATTGCCGCCGCTCACCTGAGAGCTTGTCATGCTCGGCGCGGATCTCCATCTCCTCGAGCCGCGACAGGCTCTTGAGCCGCAGGTTGAGGATGGCTTCTGCCTGGACCTCGGACAGCTTGAACTTGGCGATCAGCTTGGCCTTGGGATCGTCCTCGAAGCGGACGATGCGGATCACCTCGTCGATGTTGAGATAGGCGATCAGGTAGCCGTCGAGCACCTCGAGGCGATGCTCGATCTTCTTCAAGCGGTGCTGCGAGCGGCGCACCAGCACTTCGATGCGATGCTCGAGCCACTGCTGCAGCACCTCGCGCAGCGACAGCACGTTGGGGATCTGGCCGCCCGACAATACGTTCATGTTGAGGCCGAACTTGACCTCGAGATCGCTCAGCCGGAACAGGCTTTCCATCAGCACGAGCGGATCGACGGTGCGCGTCTTGGGAACCAGGACGACGCGAATTTCCTCCGCACTCTCGTCGCGCACGTCGTCGAGCAGCGGCAGCTTCTTCTGCTCGATCAGCTCGGCAATGGCGGTGATGAGCTTGGCCTTCTCGACCTGATAGGGAATTTCGGTAACGACGATCTGATAGCCGCCGCGGCTGAGGTCCTCTTTGTCCCACTTGGCGCGAATGCGGAACGAGCCGCGTCCGGTCCGGTACGCTTCGACGATCTGCTCGCGGCTATCGACGATGACGCCGCCGGTCGGGAAATCGGGGCCCGGCACGAACTCGATGAGCTTCTCGATCGTCGCATTGGGGTGTTTGATGAGATGCAGTGCCGCCTGGCAAATTTCGTCGACGTTGTGGGGCGGGATGTTGGTGGCCATGCCGACGGCGATGCCGGACGAGCCGTTGGCCAGCAGGTTGGGGAAGCTGCCCGGCAGTACGACGGGCTCCTCGGTGACATTGTCGAAGGTGACGCGGAAATCGACAGTGTCCTCGTCGATACCGTCGAGCAGATCGGAGGCGACCTCCGTCATGCGCGTTTCGGTGTAACGCATGGCGGCCGCGTTATCGCCGTCGATGTTGCCGAAGTTGCCCTG
>CAZLHQ010000009.1:0-42908 GCA_964559355.1 uncultured Hyphomicrobiaceae bacterium | reverse complement strand
GGAAGAGGCGGCTTGCTACACGCTGACGCTTGCCACCGCCTACCGCATGCTGTTCGGCCACCGTCCGCATGTGCTTCGCCCGGGCCACAACGTGCTGGTGTGGGGCGCTTCGGGAGGTCTCGGCTCGTTCGCGATCCAGCTGTGCGCGACTTCGGGAGCGAATGCCATCGGCGTCGTTTCCGACGACGACAAGGTGGACTTCGTCAAGCAGCTCGGCGCGAAGGGCGTCATCAACCGCAAGAACTTCAATTGCTGGGGCCAGCTGCCGAAGGTCAATACGCCCGAGTACAATGCGTGGCTCAAGGAGATGCGCAAGTTCGGCGCAGAGATCTGGAAGACGACCGGCAAGGGCGTCAACGTCGACTGCGTGTTCGAGCATCCCGGCGAGGCGACGATCCCGGTGTCCGTGCAGGTGGTCAAGCGCGGCGGCATGGTCGTCATCTGCGCCGGCACGTCCGGCTATAACCTGACCATGGATGCGCGGTATCTGTGGATGCACCAGAAGCGCGTGCAGGGCTCGCACTTCGCCAACCTGATGCAGGCTTCCCAAGCCAACAAGCTCGTGGTCGAGCGGCGGATCGATCCGTGCATGTCGGAAGTGTTCCCGTGGGCGCAGATCCCCAAGGCGCACATGCGCATGCTCAAGAACCAGCACAAGCCGGGCAACATGGCGGTGCTCGTGTCGGCCCCGACGACTGGGCTGCGCACGTTCGAGGATGTCATCGAGGCTTCCGAGCAGCGCTTCGGCAAGGCTTGAGGCGCAATCGTCGAGCCACCTACAGCCTTCGTTGAAATTCAAATCAGGCGGCCACAGCCGCCTGATTTTTTTTGCTCCTTCGAGCCGCAGGAGAGTGCGAGACGATCCACTCGCGCCGACGTCGTCTGTCCTCAATCGATGCCTGGCCACCGCCATGCGGACGAAGCGGCCCTGCCGCGCTCCGGGGGGATTGGCCAGAAATGCGAAATCGCACGTCGGCCTCGAACGGACAATCGCGCCTGGTCTCGACATTACCTTTCCCATGCGCGTGCAGGACATGAAGAGAGAGAGGGCGGTGGCGAAACGCGATCGTCCCGCCAGCCACCACATTCATTGCAGCCGACGTCGTTTCATGCGGAATTGGCATCTCTATTGGCGGCTGTTCTTTTTCATTTCTTTTCGGATTTCCGGACAAATGGCACGGGCGCAACAATGGAAAGAAAAATTTTCCAAGCGGGATTGACGCATTTACGAGAACCGGCGGCTCATGTTTTATTTGTCCCACGCGCTGAAAACAAAAAACGCAAAGTCATTTCCGGTTGCGAATAAAAGCGTGGCGTTCGTTCTTCGTCAGATGTGTCGCTGGGTCGCCATGTCCTCAAGGATGCGGTGGTCTCGGCAACTATTGCGCCCACCTCTTCAGGTTTTGCCTGCAGTGGTTTGTGCGTCCTGAAATGCGCCGAATTGAACTGTCAAGCCAACCTGAAGGAACGAGATCAATGTTGAGGATTGGAATTATCGCAATTGCCGCTGTTTTTTCGGCGGTTTTCATGCCTGTTGCCGCAGTCCACGCCAATGAAATAGAGAATGCCAATGCAACGCTGGGGGCAATCAATCGCGATCGCGCCGCAGTGCACGAGCGGGCAGCTCATTTTTATCGCGAAATGAATGCGGCTCGGGAGCAACTGCAATGGCACGCCTGGATGGAGCGCGTGCGCGGTGAGGAGATGACGCGTTCTGCCTGTGCGCAGCCGCAATCTCAGGGTCACTGGGCGCATTGCAATGGGCTCTACAACCAGATGCAGGTGCACGCCCGCTGGCGGCAACACCTGGCTTCGGTCGCGGACCAGAGCCAAGCTTGGCACATGGCGGCGATTCAACAGCTGGATCAGATTGCCCAGGCCGATCATTGGTGGCGCACGCGCCTTGCCACTTTGACCGCTGGGGACGCCGCGGTGGCGTCGGGCCAAAAGGCCGCTGGTCCAATGGAGACCGGCTCCCTCCCGAATGGTCGTTGGTCGCGGGTCGAAAGGTAATGCTTGGGTACAGGACCGCAGGGCATCGGCCCTGCGGACCCTGCCGCCAAGCCATTGCTGCCCCGACAGACGCAATCGGGAACGTCCGGTGAGTGCACCCGCCGTGCCCGATGGGCGCAGCGGCAATGCCCTGCCAAGCGGCCTCTACTCGACTTGTCGTCATAACGGCGCTGGCCAGCTATTCGTACCGCAACGCATCGATCGGGTTGAGGTCGGCGGCCTTGCGGGCGGGGACATAGCCGAACACGATGCCGACCGCCGCAGAGGCCGCGATGCCGATGGCGACGATGGTCGACGACACCAGCACAGGCCAGCCGGCGAGCGCGGCGATCAGATAGGTCAAGCCGATGCCGAGCACGAGGCCGATCAATCCGCCGGCCAGGCACAGCACGATCGCCTCGGTGAGGAATTGTGCCAGGATATCGCGCTTGCGCGCTCCCAATGCCATGCGCAGCCCGATCTCTCGCGTGCGCTCTGTGACCGACACCAGCATTATGTTCATGATGCCGATGCCGCCAACCACCAGCGATATGGCGGCGGTTGCCGCAAGCAGCCATGTGAGCGTCTGCTGGGCGGCCGTGCGGGCTTGCACGATCTCGGCGACGTTGCGGACACGGAAGTCGTCTTGATCGCCGGGGCGGATGCGGCGGCGCTGGCGCAGCAGCGAAACGATCTCGGATTCAGCGCGCGCCGTGTCCGCGTGGTCGGCAATCTTCACGAGGATCGAGCCGGCCTGGTTGGGAACCGTCACGTTCTGACCGGCAAGGCGCGCGCGCGCCGTGGTCAGCGGAATGAGCACCGTGTCGTCCTGATCGCGGAAGCCGCCGGCCTGGCCGCGCGTCTCGAGCAGTCCAATCACCGCGAACGGCGCTCCGGCAATGCGGATGCTTTCGCCGACCACCGGCCCGCTGCCGAAGACCTGCCGCGCAACCGTGGATCCGACCACCGCCACCTTGGCTCCGCGTGATACTTCCTCTGGCGTGAAGTAGCGCCCGTCGGCTATGGCCCAATCGCGAACGATGGGGAACGATGCGCTAGTGCCGGCAACCGAGGTCGACCAGTTGGAGTTGCCGTATACGATGGGGGCATTGCTGGTGAGGTTGCCGGAAATGGCGGTGATGTCGGCAACGCGCTCGGCAATCGCGTCGATGTCATTTTCCGATAGCGGGCTTGCCGTGCCGGCGCCGCCTTGCGATCCGCCAGACGATGCCGAGCCCGGCGAGATGGTCAGCACGTTGGTGCCGAGCCTGCTGATGGAGCGCTCGACCTCCTGGCGTGCACCCGAGCCGATCGCCGACATGATGATGACGGACGCGACGCCGATGATGACGCCAAGCGCTGTCAACAGGCTGCGCATGGCATTGAGGCGGATCGCCGTCAGCGCGGTGGACAGGTAGTTGGTGAAATTCATGCCTTGGCCTCCGGTGCTGGGGCCGTGGGTGCCTGATCGGGCTTCTGCTTGGGCGTCTGTTGGATGTCGTCGACGAGCTGGCCATCGCGGAACCGCAGCAGCCGGCCAGCATAATCGGCGATATCGGGTTCATGCGTCACCATGATGATGGTAAGGCCGTCCTTATGGAGCTTTGTGAACAGCTCCATGATGTCATTCGACGTTTTGGTATCGAGCGCGCCTGTCGGCTCGTCGGCGAGCATGAGCTTGGGGTTGGTGACGAGTGCGCGGGCAATGGCGACGCGCTGCTGCTGGCCGCCCGAAAGTTGCGATGGTGTGTGATCGTGCCGGTCGCCGAGACCGACATCCGAGAGCCGGCGCTTTGCCGCAGCATCGCGATCGCCATCGAGCGTCGTCGAATAGAGCAGCGGCAGCTTCACATTGTCGAGCGCAGAGGTGCGGCGCAGCAAGTTGAACTGCTGGAAGACGAAGCCGATCGTGCTGTTGCGCAGATGGGCGAGCTCGTCGCCATTGAGCCGGCTGACTTCGGTGCCGCCGATGCTGAGCGTGCCGGCCGTTGGCGTGTCAAGTGCGCCGATGAGGTTCAACAATGTCGATTTGCCGGAGCCCGAGGGCCCCATGATGGCCACGAACTCGCCGGGCCACACGTCGAAGCTGACGCCGCGCAGAACCTTGAGCGATGTCTCGCCCATCACATAGGTCTTTTCGAGATTGCGGCAGGAGACGACCGGCTGGCGGCCTGCCTGATCTTGTTGGATGGCCGGGCTCGTCATTGTGAGGCGCGCCGCCCGCGCCCGCGCTCGGAGCCGCCATCAGCCTGCGCTTTGGTGATGACGCCATCGCCCTCCTTCAAGCTGGTGCTCACGATCTCGCTGAAGCTTTCATCGGCAAGACCCAGCAGTATGCGATGCGGCTGCAATCCGCGCGGGCTTTGCTTCCACACGTTGGCCGGGCGACGCTGATCGCGATAGTCGTCGCGCAATGCCCTGAATGCCGTCATCTGCTCCGGCGTGAGGATTCCTTCCAGAACGCGCGACACGCGGCCATGGCGTTGTGCGCTATCGGCAGGCTTGGAGTCGCCGCGCGTCGCGCCGGTCCGGGATGCGCCGCGCGATGCAGAACGCTCGGCGCCTTTCTCGGCTGCGCCCGTCGCACTGCCTTGATCGCGCCGCCGCGTTGCCGCCATGGCTGCGCGGAATTGCTCGGTCTGCTCGGGCGTCAACTTCAGCTTCTCGCTGAGCGAGGTCACGACCGCATCGTCGCGGTTGGGCCGTTCGGCTTCTTCCGTGGTTGCGACGTCCTTGGGCGGTGTGAAGCGAATGGCTTCGTTGGGCACGCGCAAAACGTCCGTCCTGGTGCCGGTGACGATGCGGACCGTGGCCGTCATGCCGGGCAGAAGCTTCTGCTGCGCATTCTGCGCGCGCACAACGACGGTGTACGTCACGACGTTGTTGGTAGTTTTTCCGGCAATGCGAACCTGCGCCACCTCGCCCGAGAACACACGATCGGGAAACGCGTCCACGGTGAACGTAACATTCTGCCCGGTGGCAATCGTCCCGATATCGGCTTCGTCAACCAGCACCAGAATCTCGATCTGCGTCAGGTCCTGCGCGATCTGGAACAACACAGGGGCCTGCAGGCTCGCCGCCACCGTGCTGCCCAGGTCGACATTGCGGGCAATGACGACGCCATCGATCGGCGTGCGGATGTCGGTTCGGTCGAGATCGAGTTTGGATTGCGCTAGATCAGCCTCGCGCTGGACCACGGTTGCGCGGGCATTGGCGATTTGTGCCTGGGCCACCTCCAGATCAGCGATTGCCGTCTCGAACAGCGTCTTTGCCGTATCCAGCGTTGCCGCCGAGGCCGCGTTGGTGGCGGCGAGCTGCTTTTGGCGTTCGAGGGAGCGCTCGGCCTGGCCGCGCAGAGCCTTGGCCTTGGCGATATTCGCCTCCTGAATTTCGACGGTGGTCCTGGCAATCTTGAGATTGGCTTCCGCAGAGGCGACGCGGGCAGCAAACGTACGCGGGTCGATCACCGCCAGGATGTCGCCCTTCTTCACGGGCGAGTTGAAGTCGACCTTGACCGCGGAAAGCTGGCCGGAGAGCTGAGAGCTGACATCGACCGTGACAAGCGCCTGGACGGAGCCTGTCGCGGAAATGGAGCGTTCGATCGAGCCGCGGCTGATGTTGACGGTGGTGAAGGCGTAAGTCACCGGCGGCGTGCGCCATGCGTAATGCCATGTGGCGTAACCCGCCCCTGCGATGATCGCCGCGGTAAGCAAGGTCTTCGGCCAATTCCAACGTCGCTGCATGGATCCCAACTCTCACTCGCGCCGGCTGCTTGTTGTGTGGCATCGCTTCGCAACACAACGGTTTCGTGACGTCTTCGGGCCTATCGCTGACACGAATGCCACGTATCGTAGCGGGTTGGCCATGTCGATGCACGCTTGATGGTTCTCATCGCGTCAATCGTTCTTATCAACGCGACAGCGGCGCGGTTCCGTCGGCGGGCACGCAATGCGAATGAAAAATTGGTCGTCCCAAATTCTGCCGCATTGGCGGTATGCGGCGGCAGCCGGTGCAGCTAGCCCTCGACCCCTGGAAGCGTGGCGATGTCCCCATTGAGGTTCATCTTCTTGATTTCCATGATGCCGCGATTGAGCTCGGCGCCGAGCAGTATGATGACCGCTGTGACCTGGAAGAAGATCAGCGCCACCATGATCTGCGACAGGCCGGCATAGAATCGCGTGTAGTCCGAAAAGGCGAGGTAATGCGAATAGAGCGCGCCGGCGGCAAGCCACAGCAGCGTCGAAAGCGCCACGCCCGGCCACACATCGGCGAAGCGGCGCTTGCCGGCTGCGATCCACAGATGCAGCACCAGCAACTGGGCCACCAGCACCAACGCAGCGATGGCATAGCGAGATGTGGCGGTGAGCCATGTGGAGCTGAGCCAGTTGAGGTCGAGCAGATCCTTGACCCAGGCGGGCTCGAACCGTTGGGCAAGCGCCGGGCCGACGACGACGGCCCACGTCAGAACCAATGTCGAGACCGCCGAAACCATCACGAACAACATCGATAGCGTCAGCGAATAGGGATAGGAGCGCGTTTCCTGCTGTCGATAGGCGCCATTCAGGGCGGCACGCAGCGTTTCCACCGCACTGGTGGCGAAAAACAGCGCGATGCCGCCGCCAACGGTAAGCAGGTCGATGCGGGTCGAGCCCATCAGGTTCTCGACCTGCGGCGCAAGGGTGCCGGCAACCGCGGGCGGCATGATCTTGAACAGCCCGTCGATGGCATGCTGGGCCAGCTCGCGGCCGCCGAACACGCTGGCGACGGCGCCAAGGAAGATACAGAACGGAAACAGCGAGACGACGAACGCATAGGCCACGGCTCCGGCCATCGAAAAGCCGGAGTGCTCATAAAGGCGGTAGATGGCGGTGAGGAGAGGTCGGTGTCCGTTCATGCCATTGTCCAAACAGGGATCGCCCGGAGAGGCCAGCTCTCGCTCGGTCCGGTGCCTATGCCGCATCGTGCTCTAACCCTGTAAGCCCGAGCTTTAAAGTGCCTTAAGGCAACACATAGACTTCGTGTGCAGAGTGTCGCAAGGGGCGGCGGCGCATGCAACCTTGCGCCGTCCCGATGGCCCGATGTTGCAGCCGGCGGTGGTGACACAGGGGGCGGCGAAGGGCGGCATGGCACGGGCGGCCTCACGTGGACGGGTTGGCGATTGCTCTTGGGGTGCGGTTGGCGCACAAGGGGCGCACCTCTCTGGCTCGCCAGTTCGCCGCGGGTCGCGCCGCCACACAATCACTCACATCCTCGCTGGCCTTATGCTGCTTCGCCTTGCTCCCCTGCTGTTCGTATTGCTCTGGTCGACGGGCTTCATCGGCTCCAAGATCGCTGGTGAGCACGCCGAGCCGTTCACGCTGCTTGCCTTGCGTTTCGCGCTTGCAGCGCTGTTGCTTTCGCCCCTGATGATGCGCGGCATTCGGCCGAGCGCGCGTGAGGCACTCGATGCCGCGGTGACCGGTGCGTTGATCCATACCGTCTATATCGGTGGCGTGTTGTGGGCGCTGCGGCTCGGTATGCCGGCCGGCGTCGTCGCCATTCTCGTCTGTCTGCAGCCCCTGCTGACCTCGCTACTTGCGGCGCCTTTGCTGGGCGAGCAGTTGAGTGCCCGCCACTGGTTGGGTGTCATGGTGGGACTTGCCGGCGCGGCGCTGGTGCTGGCGCCCAAGCTGATCGCGGCTTCGGGCGCGGTCGCGGGTAGCGCCGACGTGCTCGGCGGCAGCGCCATCGTCGCGGCCATCGCCGGATTGCTCGGTATAACGCTCGGCACGCTTTATCAGAAGGCGCGCGGCCATTCGGGCGATCTCGCCAAGCTGGCTTTCTTTCAATACCTCGGCGCCATCGCCGTTGCGTTGCCACTCGCCGCGGCGAGCGAGACGATGGTGATCGATTGGACGCGTGAGTTCGTGCTGGCGCTGGCGTGGCTGGTGGTGGTGCTGTCGCTTGGCGCCATCGGTCTTTTGCTCATGATGATCCGAGCCAGCGCCGTTTCGCGGGTGACGAGCCTGTTCTATCTGGTGCCGGCGACCACCGCGCTGATGGCTTGGGCACTGTTCGGCGAGCGGCTCTCCTTGGTGCAGGGAGTCGGCGTGTTGCTGGTGATGCTGGCGGTCGCCATGATCGGCGTGCTGAAACGGGGGTGACAGAGTGCACCTCGGCAGCAATGTCGTGCCCCGGCCTAAATTCGCCTGCTTGATTTATCTTCGCGGACTGCTTCGGCAGCCGCCGTAAGCACTTCAAGTGACATACCGCTCGGGCTATTGTTTGCAGCGATGACGACCGAACTCGCCCAACAGCTTATCCGGCTTGATGAGGAGCGCGCACGCCTCAACGGCTTGCTTGCGCGCCACCCCGCTTGGCTGGAGTTGTGTCAACTCGATCAGGAGCCGGCACCTGCCGACGCAGCCAGCTTTGCAGAGCACGCTCGCCGCCGCGACGATCTGGAGCGACAATTTTCCGGCAATCCGGACTATGATGCGCACCGCAATGTGGTGCTGGCAATTGCCAAGCTTCAAGATAAAAGCGCGGCGCGTTCATCTGTCGGTGATGACGCGACGAAGACGGGAGAACTTTCGGGGATAGGCGGCGGCGTCTCACGGTCGGCAACCATTCACGATGCGTTGCCTGGTCATCGCGACGTGGCGGCGGATCAGTCGGCGAACGCAGCGCCTGACGATCTCACCCGCATCCGTCGAATCGATCGCGCCTTGGCGGTAGCGCTGGTGGCGCGCGGGGTGCGTTCGTTTGCGCAAATGGCGGCATTCGGTGCTGCCGATGTGCGCTCGCTGGCTGTGGCCCTGGGGCTCGGCCGTCGCATCAGTCAGGAAAATTGGATCGAGCAGGCCGCGGTTCTGGCGTTGAAGCAACGAGCGCGTGCGCCGCAGTTGCACAGGGTAGCCGAGGGACCTGCGCTGCCGCGACCTGCGTCCGACGCCGAACGTGGCGCGGAGCCCGCAGCGGCACTCTCATTGGCGATGCAAGCAGACATCGCGGCCGTGGCCCGCACGATTGCCGCCGACGTCGCCCGCCGGCAGATAGAAAGCCAAAGTAAGCCGCAGGCCAATCCTGGCGATGAGCCAAGGGTCATCCACTATGCAGGCGAGCAAACCTGCGCCGACGATGCGAAGGGCGAAGCCGCGCACGAAGATCCGCCAAACGGCGCTACGACGGGTGATCCTGCGTCGCCTGGGCCAACATCAGCCACGAGCGATGTGGTGCGGGCCGCGGCGTTGCGCATCGCCGATCGATTGCGGATGCCGTCGCCGGAGGTAACGTCGCTTGCGCCGGTCGCGGCTGAGATTACCGTTGTTGCCGACGCTAATACCGCCGACGCAAACAGCCCCGCAACCAATGATGATCTGACGCGGGTGCGCGGTATCGATGCCGACGCTCATTCGGTGCTGGCAGGCTTGAACGTGACGCGCTTTGCGCAGATTGCGGTTTGGCATGCATCGGATGTTCGCTCAGCAACAATGGCGCTCGCGCAGGCACAGGTGATGGCGGACATTTCGCGCGACGGCTGGATCGAGCAGGCGGCCGTCCTGGCGCGTGGCGGCCAAACCGATTACGCCGCACGTATCGCGCGCGGGGAGTTGCATGCCCTGGTCTCGCGCCCCCACAGCCGAAATACGCGCGACGATTCGTTCGCGGCGTGGCTCGCCCAGCATGCGGCCCCACACGCGGCGCCGCCGGTGGATGACGGGGTGCACGATTTGCCGGCTGTGCCGATGGAAAGCGCGCAAGCCGAAGCGGAGGTTGGGGCTGAAACGGAAGCGGACTCAGAGGTTGAAGCGGATGCAGAGGTTGAAGCGGAGGCTGGGGCCGAAGCCGAGCCAGTAGCGGAACTAAAAGCAGAACCAGATCCAGTAGCAGAACCAGCAATAGAATTACTTCCTGTGCCGGAGCTTTCGACGGCAAACAACGAAGACGCGGCCGTGCACGCTTTTGTCGACGAGTCCGTTGTCGATTTGATCGAGCCTGCGGAACCGTTTGTGTTTGACGAGCCGCCCTCGTCAGTATCGACACCGCATCATCGTGTCATCGAGCAGATCGCAGCATGGATGTCCGAGCATCCATCGTCGTCGCAGGTCGCGGTGCCTGAGATCACGCATGCCCAATCCGATCCGGTCGAACAAACACAAGTCCGACATGCCGGTGACGACGAGTCGCCCGCTGCGACCGCTGTCGGCCCTGCGTGGACGATCGCGGACCGCATCACCGCCATTGAGCTCGAGGCGGCGTCACTGTCTTTGCGGCAGCGTCCCGGCGCGGTGGGGCGCAGGCCGACCGGGCACCTCACCGGGCACCCATTGGTGCGCACGGTCGTCGGCGAGGCTGAAGTCAAGATCGTTATGCGCGAGGCGCATGATCAAGCACATACGCCACCGCCAGTTGCCGACATTGCCGATGCCGCCCCCGAGGAGGTGGATCCGAACGTGGACGACTACGCCGCCTACCGAGGCCGGGTCGAGGAGGCGAGCGTCGAAATCGTCCGCGATGGGCGGGCTTGGGGGCCGGAGGATACGGCGTTGCCCGAGGATTCCGGGGCGGTCAATGCCACTGGTCCTGCGCAGCAGGCGACCGGGCAGGCTGCACTGCCGGAGCCGGAGCAGCAGGGCCGGGTGCGCCGCTTCCTGAAGGCTCTGACGGGGGCGTGATCCCCGGGGTATCGTCGTCCACAGGTGCTGCAACCGTTCATGGCCTCGACGCCGACGCCCGGCGTGCCCATCTCAGACGATCAGGCTCGCGTGATGGTGAGGCCGTACCTGGCGACCGGCCGGGCCTACCAGAAAGTTGCTCTCGAAAGCGGTTTTCCTCTGCCTCGCAGGTGATTATGGTGCGCGCGAAAGCGATGCTGCGGCGCACCTGCCGGCGGCACGGAACCGATTGACCCTCGTCTCACTGGAGATTGCCGTTATGACGCTCGCGCAGATGAAGTCCACGCCCGATGTCCTGTCTCAGGGCGCCGATCGGCTGATCGAGCGTGTCGGCGAGGTGGTCGCCGCCGCCGAGCGCGTGCTGGTGGCCGCCAAGGCGGGCGTGCGCATCAAAGTGCAGGAGGCTGGCGGCATTGACGCGGCCCAGCACGAAACGCATGGGCTCGCCTGGCTGGCGACCACGGTCGAAGGCATCCGCCAGATGCAGCATTGGGCGGCCAAACTGAAATCCGAAGGCCGTCTGGGCGAGATGGAGCAACTGCTGCTTGCCGCGGCCGCCGCCGAATATGCCGCACAGATTGCAGGCGGCATTCCCATGAGCCAGGTCGAGATCATTCGCGCCGACGCGATGGGCGTCTCCAAGGCCGACATCCGCCGCTTCGAGGACGCCGCCGCCGATATGATCGCGGCTGGCAGCGCGGAGAGCGTCAAGGCGCGGCTCGCCGCCCTCATCGCCGATCAGCAGGGCGCCACCACGTTCGGCGACAGCGGGCTCGACGAGGTGCATGCCGAGATTCACGAGCAGATGCGCAAGTTCTCTGAAGCCGAGGTGGTGCCGCACGCGCACGAGTGGCACTTGAAAAACGACTACATCCCCATGGAGATCGTGCAGAAGGTTGCCGAGCTTGGCGTGTTCGGTCTGACGCTGCCGGAGGACTACGGCGGCATGGCGCTCGGCAAGGAGTCGATGTGCATCGTGTCGGAGGAGCTGTCGCGCGGCTATATCGGCGTCGGCTCGCTCGGCACGCGCTCCGAAATTGCGGGCGAGCTCATTCTCAACAACGGCACCGAGGAGCAGAAGGCCAAGTATCTGCCGAAGATCGCGTCAGGTGAGATCCTGCCCACCGCCGTTTTCACCGAGCCCAACACCGGCTCCGATCTCGCTTCGCTGCGCACACGCGCTGTTAAGGACGGCGACGTCTACAAGGTGACAGGGCAGAAGACGTGGATCACGCATCCCGTGCGCGCCGACGTGATGACGCTGCTGGTGCGCACCAATCCGAACGAGAAGGGCTACAAGGGCCTCTCCATGCTTCTGGCGGAAAAGCCGCGCGGTGATGATGCCAACCCTTTCCCGGCCAAGGGCATGACGGGCGGCGAAATCCATGTGCTCGGCTATCGGGGCATGAAGGAGTACGACATTTCCTTCGATGGCTTCGAGGTGCCGGCCGAAAATCTGCTCGGCGGCGAGGAGGGCCAGGGCTTCAAGCAGCTGATGAACACGTTCGAGGCAGCGCGCATCCAGACGGCGGCGCGCGCGGTCGGCGTGGCCCAATGCGCGATGGACCTGGGGCTGAAATATGCGCTCGAACGCTCACAGTTCGGCAAGCCGATCTATTCGTTCCCGCGCGTTGCCAACAAGGTCGTCATGATGGCGGTCGAGATCATGGTCGCGCGTCAGCTCACATACTTTGCCGCGCGCGAGAAGGACGAGGGACGGCGTTGCGATCTGGAAGCGGGCATGGCCAAGCTGCTTGGCGCTCGCGTTGCCTGGGCGTGTGCCGACAACGCGCTGCAGATCCACGGCGGCAACGGCTTCGCGCTCGAATATCCAGTGTCTCGCGTGTTGTGTGACGCGCGCATTTTGAACATCTTCGAGGGCGCGGCGGAAATCCAGGCGCAAGTGATCGCGCGGCGTCTGCTCGAAGGGGCGAATTGAGGCACCCTTTCGTTACGCATCGTCAAGATGTCGGCCCATCGAGTGCCCGCATGCGCACGCGAGTGGGCTCGATAACGGAAAAATGACCTGCCCAGTCATTTCTGGCGCAAATTCGAGCCGCAATCACTGCGCCGGCGATATCGGGGGCGGGCATCGGGATGCGCAGCAGAATGATTCCGCACGCTGCGGGAAGAGCCGCCCTGCATGCCAGTTCGCCGAAATCTTTGTCGAACGTTACCAATATGCGGTGTTCGCGTATTGCCCATGCCAAGACATGCGGGTATTTCAGCGCGGGATCATCGCGGCGCACCCATGCAACATCATGGCCCGCGTCCAGTAGGGCCACCACAGCCGTGCCTGGAAAATTCTCGTTTGCCAGAAACCGCATCTCAGGCCGCGCTCGGGAAGACCTTCTCGGAACGCAGCACGTCGCGGGCATAGGCGAAGCACGCGACAATGTCCTCATGCGTGAGGCCGGGATAATTGGTGAGGACGTCGGCCTCGCTCCAACCGTCTGCCATGAGGCCGATCACGAACTCGACCGAAAGTCGTGTGCCGCGCACCACGGGCTTGCCGGCGAGTACGTCGGGATCAAGTATGATTCGCGGCTGATCGGTCATCCAAAGGATCTCCTGAGCATGCATCCAGTATCCGGCGTCGCCGCCTAGGATGCAAGGGTCCGACAATGGCGCTGGCAAATCCGTGCGGCGGAAATCCAGGCTCAAGTGATCGCGCGGCGTCTGCTCGAAGGGGCCAACTGAGGCCGGCTCGACCCATGGTTATCGACGGCCGTTGATGTCTGCTTGATGGCCGTCCATCGCCTTGCTGCGCCTCAGCGCACGAGATGCGCGACGTAGTGGGCGATCCGGTCCTTGAGCTCGGCGAACTTGACGGGAACATTGTCGTGATCGATTGCCTGGAAATACCAGCCAGGCGATGCGCACTGTTCCATTCCGGGGCTGATGGTCGTCTCCACGGGCTGTACCGTATCGGTATAAAGCGCGTTGTCGACCAGCTTGGGGTATTTCAGCTCAACGATTGCCAACTGAAACCCGCTGTTCTTGATCGAGGAGCACAGTGATTGATCGATTGAGCGTTGCGCGAAGAAGGCGTCGCGCGACTCGATGCCGTCCGTGATGAGGATGAGCATCTTATTCGGATTCGACTTCGAGCCGTCTCCCTGGGTTCCCAGTCGGTTTTTGAACTCGTCGAAGGCGGTCGCGTAGTTTGTTTCGAATCGGTCGCCAGTCGGGAAGTTGGCGAGGACCGACTTGACCGAGTCCCTTGAATCCGAAGGAGCGATCAGTTGCGTCGCCCAGTTCGAGAAGGCGATCACCGAGATTTTCCGCATCCCCTTTTGTACAGCCTCGTCGGTGGAGTCGAGCAACATATCGACCAGACCGTCGAACTGGCGGATGAGCTCATCCTCGCGCAGTTTGATGCCGGCCTCGCGTGCGATCTGATAGACCGTCTTGCCGTCCGGCTCCCACCCTTCGCGCCGATGACAACCGAAGGCGCAGCCTTGCGGCAATTTGTTGCCGTAGAATGCGCCAACGTAAGGCTGCGTCAACTTCTCGAGCGCATTGCGGTCCGCCTCGGTTGCGCCCATGCCGAGCGAGCCCGACAGGTCGACGGCAAAATAAAGCTCCTGATAGCGGGGTGCGCGTCGTGCGCTCGAGCGAACCTCGACCATCATTTCCCGCGGACCAACGATTGCACCGATCGTCGTCGGCATCGCCACTGACGCACGCCCCACCAGCGTCTCTCCGTCGAACGATACGACGGCCGCGTCGATGGCGCCCGGAAACAAGCTGTTTTTCGTTGCAACGAAGTTCTGGAATGTGACTTCCGCGGCGCTCTGCTCATTCGCTTGGACCGCCGCGAGAACAGCAGCATCCAGCGACAGCTGCAACAGGTTCTGCACGCGTACACCGCGCGTATAATCCACGGCCAAGCCCGCGAACCCGAACAGAACAGTAGCGGCGAGCCCGAACATGATGGCGGTGCTGCCGCGTGACGCAGGTCCGAACCGGTCACGAGCCCGCGACATCACCGCAAGCGCACGCGCCAGCCGCCTAACCGCATATGAGTGGATGCATCGATCGGTCATTCGCAACCTTCAGTCGTTGTTTAGACCAGCCGTCCGCGGCTGAACTTGATGTGCTCGATAGTCTTAGAAGTATACTGATTAAGATCGATTGAAATGCACTTGGTTGACTGATTGGATTGATTAATGAATTGCTGCGCGAAGGGGCCGGCTGGGCTATCGGCGCTACAAAATTGCTGCCAATCGGCGACTTGACCTTCACAGGATGGGGGTCGCCTTTCGTTCCAGCCAAGTGCGTGCTGAGCCAGCAGCAGCAGCGGCAGGTGCGCGCATGCGGGTTGAGGCGAGGGCGGACAGTTGCTAGAGCAGGTTCAACTTACAGGGAAACGCCTCCTGCCATGGTGGCCTGCTCCAAGCACTTGATTGAGAGTCTGATTCACGCCTTCGATGAAAACGCTCGCGTTTCCATCTCAGACGATCAGGCTCTCGGGCTGCGCGGGTGCGCAGCCTGGGGTTGGCAGCGTCAGACTCGGCGGGCCGCACAAGGGGTTCGAGAAAGGTAGCGTCACATGCGAACCAACAAGGCCATCATGAAGCCCATCGCGGCATCTCTTGCTGTTGCAATGGCGGCTGCCATGATCGGCTCGGCCACGGCCCAAGCTGCGCCCTGCGGCAACAACGCCGCGGGCTTTTCCGCCTGGCTGCAGGATTTCAAGGGGCGCGCCAAATCGTCCGGCATCTCGCAGTCGACCATCGATCGTGCGCTTGCGGGCGTCACCTACGATTCCGGCGTCATCGGCCGCGATCGCTCGCAGAAGTCGTTCAAGCTCTCGTTTGAAGATTTCTACGCACGCCGCGTCGGTTCCTATCTGCTCGACAAGGCGCGCGCCAAAATGAAAACGCATGCCGGTGTGCTCGCCTCGATCGAGAAGCGCTATGGCGTGCCGCCGCAGATCCTGGTTTCGATCTGGGGATTGGAGACCAACTTCGGCGCCGATGGCGCCGGCAAGTATTCGATCATCCGTTCGATTGCCACGCTCGCCTATGATTGCCGCCGCTCGGAATTCTTCACCGGGCATCTGATGGCGGCGCTGCGCATCGTACAGAAGGGTGACATGAGTCCGGAGCAGATGCGCGGCGGCTGGGCGGGCGAAATCGGCCAGGTGCAGTTCCTGCCCGGTTCCTATGACAAGTACGCGGTCGATTTCAACGGAGACGGCCGCCGCGATCTGGTCCACACGGTGCCCGACATCCTCGCCTCCACCGCCAACTTCATGAAGGGTCATGGCTGGCAGCGCGGCGCGTCGTGGGGGCCCGGCACCGCCAACTACGGCGTCATCAAGGACTGGAACAAGGCCGACGTCTATGCCCGCACCATCGCGGTGATGGCCGAAAAGCTGCGTTGAGCGAGCCGCCGCCACAACACATCGAACCCTGAAACGAACAGCCGGCGCGAACAGTGCGCCAGCTGTTTTTTATCAATGCCGTTATCGCGTTCCGATATCAGCGTTCCGCCACGCTCAGACCATAGACGTACAGGCCAGCGATCGCGACCAGGATCGGGATGACGACGACGTGCAACACGTCGAGGGTCCAAACCAGCCAGCCACGCGATGCGATTATGGGATTCACCCTGAGGATCGAGATCACGATCATTGCCGAGACCATCATGTAGTCGAACACGAACATGCGATCGGACAGAGTGGCGGTGTCGGAAGCGAGTTGCGGCAACGACAGATACAACGCGACCGCCGACAACAGCGCCGTCACCTGAATGGTGACGATGGCCTCGAAGTTCGCTTTCGGAATGAAGATCGACAGATAGGCGACGATGAGAATGAACGCGAGCGGCACCACCACGCGCAAAATGTAGTCGGTCGTCTGCCTCTTCATCATCCAGGCGAACGAGGCCTTGTAGAAGGGCACTACGCTCGGCTCGTGCGTGTAGGCATCGACGACGGGCACGAAGTCCTCCTCCGCGCCGACGTATTGCGTGATCTGGTCCCAGCCGTCGGTGATGACGAGCTTGTCGCGCAGCGAAAGCGGCGGCGGCTGGACGATGAAGGGCATGTCGCCGCTCTTGGGCTGCAGGTCGATGGAGAACAACTGCGAGTCGAGCGGATAGGACTGCAGGTCGGGGTTGAACAGGAAGCGGCCCGCCACCTTGTAGATCTTCATCGACTCGGGATAGGCCGCACTCGGCCCGCCACCATGAATGGTCTCGATCGTGATCTGCCGGTTGCCGGATGCGGGGTCGATGAAGGCGTTGGAGAACTCTAGCCGGTCGAGCCGGGCGACATCGTTGGCGCGCATCGACAGATAGAATTCGGCGAAGAACGAGTTGGCGTTGTCGTCGACGCGGTCGGCCTTGATGAGATCGATGTCCGCGTAAAGCGTCGTCATCTGCCGCAGCTTGCGATCGCGCGTGCGGGAGTACTGAATCGGCGCGAGCTGCGTGCGCCCGAGCCCTTGCGGCAGGATGACTACGAACGGCATGCGTGTGGCCGTGCGCGTGGCGGGATCGAACGCCCAGTTCTCGAATGTTCCCTTGAAGGCGCCGCGACCGGCCGCATACTCGGTTTTGATGGCGGCGAGGATGCGGCTGCGCAAGCGCTGCAGGTCTAGGCCGCGTTCGGCATTGCGTCCGGCGGCCGCGATCAGCGCCAGCATGTCGGCATACTGCGCGCCGGTTTGGATGGCGCGAAGGTTGGCAGGTTCGAGCGGATCGGGCTCCGCCACTTCGGGACGCGGCTTGCATTCGCCCTTGCTCCAGCCGGGTGCGGCGGCAATCTTGCGGCCCTCGAACACCCACTGCGCAGGATCGTCCTGCGCAATCATCTTGCGCAGCCGGTTGTTGTAGATTTCGGGCAGCCCTTCCCAGGCGAGCTGATAGATCGCGTTTGGGTAGGCGCTGGTGATTTCGGTGGGCAGGGCATCGATGCGGCCGACGATGAACAGTGCGGGCGGTGCGCTGGTGGCGCCCAGGGCCTTGATCAGTTCGGGCGCGGCTTTGCCGCCGGCGCCTAGGAACAGCATGTCGACGTTCTTGCCGATGATATCTGCAACCGCCGGCGCGATTGCAGGTGCTTCGATGACGCCATCCTTTGCCGGGAGCCGGTGGTCTGCCAGCAACGCCGCTTCGCCGAGCGCCTTCTTCAAGCTGTCGCCGAGGGCCGCGCTGAACACGGCATCCTTTAATCCCAGGAAGGCGAAGCGTTGAAAGCCGATGGTGCGCGAGAACTCGGCCATCACGGGCCCACGCACCTCGTCCTGCGAGGCGCGCGTGGTGAATACGTTGGGGTGATCGGCGAAGATCGTGCTGACGGAGATGTCGGACAGGAACGGCACGCCGCTATCGTGGATCGATTTGCCGAGCTCCTTGAACACGGCGGTGGCGCGCGTGGAGTTCGTTATGCCCACCATGGCCAGCAGCGTCGGATCGGCGAGCGCGGCGCGGACATTTGCGACCGCCTTGGCGTCATCGCGCGAGTCGTCGAGCACCTTGACGTTGAGCGGCCGCCCGCCGACGCCGCCGCTCTGGTTGATGCGGGCCTCCTCGCGCGCGACGAGGCGCTTGATGGCGTCGACATCGCCTGGATCGTAGCAGACGTCGGTGCGCGAGCCGACGAACACGGCGACCGTGACAGGCGGCCCCTTGGCAGCTTCGGCCTTTTCGATTGCGGCGGCATCGTCGGCCGCGAGTGCAGACGCAAGGCAGGCACCGGCCAAAGTTGCGATCATGGAGCGCCGCGCACCCGCACATGCCGACGCCAGTAGCGCCTTGCGCGCCCAACCGGCGATGCTATACCGCCCGACCCAAGCAACCATGTACGTCCCCCGAAGAGTTTTCCCGATGCGCGCGTGTCCGCCCGATCACTTGCCCGCCACGTTTCCTCATAGAGCACCGCCCGGCCGCGCGCCAAGAGGTAGAAGCCGGGATCGCAGTTGAGGCCACGACCGAAATGTCACTGGGAACGGCGCGGACATAATCGATTTCGCGAGCCTGCTCGAGGCGCCTAATACGCAGCAGTCGCACGCGGGCGCCAAGCGTTCCGCCAGGAATGGGACCGCCATGTGGCGCGGAGATCAGAAACGACAAATGGAAATGAGTAACGCCGCCCTTCAGGGGAGCGGCGTTGCCGTGTGGCGTCGACAATATGACGTCATGAGATCATTATGGCGCGGTTCGGCCGGAGCCGGTACCGGCCTGCCGATCACGGACCAAGGCCAGCTCAAGCTGCCGCTGGGGCTGCCTTCTTGGCCTTGGCGACATCGCGCTTGATCTTCAGGCAGCGGTCAGACAGCTCGTCGTCACAAGCCTTCGCAAGGAAGGCGTCAAGGCCGCCACGATGCTCCACAGTCTTCAGAGCGTGTGCGCTGACGCGCAGCTTGTAGCTCTGGCCGAGAACATCGCTGATCAGCGTCACGTTGCACAGGTTCGGCCGGAACTTGCGCTTGGTCTTGTTCTCGGCGTGGCTACGATTTTGGCCCGACAGCGGCAACTTGCCGGTCAGCTCGCATTTGCGCGTCATGGTCAACACTCCTTCGTCGCGGCCACCGTGGCGTCGGGCCTGGGGCGCGAAAATCTGTTCCGTCTCGGAAATGAGAGGGCGGCCCGCCAGACGATCTGGAGGACACATCGGGCGTGTCTATAAGGGAATTGTCCCCTAAGCGTCAAGGGAGCCCGGCATCGGCGGGAATGCGACAGCGTGGCAAAGCGGCGCGGTGCGGTCGGTTCAAGCTGCGACGCGTGAAAAGCATATGTTAACCATGTGGGAGCTAGACTTGCGGGGTCAAAGAAATGACGTAAACCCCTCGCTAATTCCATGTTCGAGGGGCGCGTAGAGGGAAGTTTGCGTGATGTTGCAAGCATTGTCGCCGCGCCTTGCGCGGTTCGGGCTCGTCGCCGCTGGTGCGTTCGCCCTGATCGGATTTTCCGGGTCCAATGGCCCGTTGCTGGCCGCCGAGCACGATTGGCCCGCCCGCGTTACAGCCTCCTACAAGATTGCCTTCAACGGCTTCGACATCGGCCGCTTCTCGTTTGACGCCGAAGTCCGCTCCGGCCGTTACGTACTTGACGGAAATGCCGAAATCTCGGCGTTGCTGGGCGCCTTCAAGTGGCAGGGCCTGTCGCGCGCATCGGGTGCGGTCGCCGCTCAACGCGCCGAGCCTGCCGCCTACACGTTCGATTTCCGCTCCAGCTCGAAGACGGGCGCGATCAAAATGGCCTTCAAGAAGGGCAGCGTGCAGACGGTTTCGGCAAGCCCGCCGTCGCCGCCGTCCGAGGATATCGTGCCGCTCGAATCGCGCCACCTGAAGGACGTGCTCGATCCGCTCTCGGCCGTGCTGGCCCTTACTCGCGCCGATGCTGGCGATCCCTGCCGTCAGCGCCTGCCGGTGTTCGACGGCAAGCAGCGTTTCGACCTGGTCATGTCGCCCATGGGCGAGCGGCCGCTGGTCGAGAAGCGCCCCTCGGGACAGCCGGGAACCCTAACCGTCTGCGAGATGCGATATCAGCCGATTGCGGGCTACAAGGCGGGGGCGGAAACCGAGGAACTGGCGCGCACCATGAAGATCGAGATTGCGCTGCGGCCGGTGCCGAGCGCCAATCTGATGGTGCCCCATGAAATCAAGATTCCGACGCTGGTCGGCTCGGCGGTGCTGTCGCTCGATCGCATCGAGATCATGACCTCGAACAGCGATCAAATAGCCTTTGCGAACTGAACTGCCGCCTGACCTAGCGCAGTCTCAGCCGAACCTGCCAATCCGGCCCCTTCGCGCGGCGCGCGTTGGGGGGCCACTGCGCCCCGCTTTACCGGCTGGGCACTTGCGCTGGCAGGTTACAGCGATATGCGAAAATCACACGGGTGAAGGCTACTTGCTGGACATCGGCTGCGAATTCAGCAGGCTGTGGTCTCGCACGATGGTCAACCGGTGAATAAGTAGCGCACGAAAGTCTTGATCTCGGCTGAGCCCAATGCAATGCCATGGGCCACAGTGATCAGGAGCCTTGAACGTATGGGTAGCGATCTCGAAGCGCGCATTCGCAATGTGACGGCGGTGCTCGGTCCGACCAACACCGGCAAAACCCACCTTGCGATTGAGCGGATGCTCAGCCACGAAAGCGGCATGATCGGCTTGCCGCTGCGGCTGCTCGCGCGTGAGGTCTACGATAAGATCGCCAATCGCGTCGGCGCCGAAAAGGTCGCCCTCATCACCGGCGAGGAAAAGATCCGCCCCGAGCGCGCCCGCTATTGGGTGGCGACGGCTGAGGCGATGCCGCGCGATATCGAGGTCGATTTTCTCGCCGTCGACGAAATCCAACTGTGCGCCGATCCCGAGCGCGGGCACGTCTTCACCGATCGTCTGCTGCATGCGCGTGGCCGCAGGGAGACGTTGCTGCTTGGTGCGCAGACCATGCGCGAGGCCATCAACGAACTCATCCCGGGGGCCAACTTCGTATCGCGGCCGCGCCTCTCAAAACTCACCTACGCTGGCGAGAAGAAAATCACGCGACTGCCGACGCGCTCCGCAATCGTCGCCTTTTCGGCCAATGACGTCTATTCGATCGCCGAATTGATCCGGCGGCAGCGCGGTGGCGCCGCCGTCGTGCTTGGCGCCTTGAGCCCGCGCACGCGCAACGCGCAGGTGGCGCTCTACCAATCGGGCGATGTCGACTTCCTGGTTGCCACCGATGCCGTCGGCATGGGCCTCAATCTCGATGTCGATCACGTCGCATTCTCCGCGATTCGCAAATTCGATGGCCAGAACCACCGCACTCTGACACCGGCCGAGCTCGGGCAGATCGCCGGCCGCGCCGGCCGTCACATGAACGATGGCACGTTCGGCGTTACCGGCGGCGTTCCCCCGCTTGAGCCCGATCTGGTCGAGCGGCTCGAGAGCCACAATTTCGAGAGCGTCAAGGTTCTGCAGTGGCGCAATCGCAAGCTCGATTTCGCCAGCGTGGATGCGTTGCGCGACAGTTTGCGGGTGATGCCGGGTGAGCAGCGGCTGGTGCGCGCGCGCACCTCCGACGACGTCGAGGTGCTGGAGATCGTCAGCCGCGACGCCGAGCTGATGGCCATGGCGCGCGGCAACACTGCTGTGTCGCGGCTGTGGGATGTCTGCCAGATTCCCGACTACCGCAAGATCTCGATCAATTCGCACGCCGAGATGATCGCAACGCTCTATAAGTATCTGACCGGGCCGGAAGGGCGCATTCCCGAGGACTGGTTCGCGCGTCAGGTGGCGTTCGCCGACCGCACCGATGGCGATATCGACACGCTTGCCAATCGCATCGCCCACATCCGCACCTGGACATTCGTTTCCAACCGGGCCGACTGGCTGAAAGACCCCGTGCACTGGCAGCAGCGCACGCGCCAGATTGAAGACCAGCTGTCGGATGCGCTGCACGAGTGCTTGACACAGCGCTTCGTCGATCGCCGCACCAGCGCGTTGATGAAGGGAATGCGCGACAAGGAGGAGCTTGCCGCCGAGATCCGCGAGGACGGCGCCATCACGGTCGAGAATCACTTTGTCGGCCGCTTGAAGGGCTTTCAGTTCTGGCCCGACACGACGGCCGAGGATGTGCACGGCAAGGCCACGCGCCATGCTGCCGCACAAGTGCTGTCGCGTGAGCTTGCCATGCGTGCGCGGCGTGTTGCGGCCGCCAAGACCGACGCCTTCAAGCTGTCGCGCAACGCTCGCATCCTATGGCGTGACGAGGAGATCGCGAGACTGGAGCCGGCCGACGATCCACTGAAGCCGCAGGTGGTGCTCCTGGTTGACGAGCACCTTTCCAATCCCGATCGGGAGAAGGTGCAGCAGCGGCTCGATCAATGGATCGTCGAGATCGTTGGCGAGCGCTTGAAGCCGCTCGTTGATCTGGCGACCGCCGAGGACCTCACCGGGCTCGCGCGCGGCATCGCCTTCCGTCTGCGCGAAGGCTTCGGCATCCTGAAGCGCGAGTCGGTCGCGGAAGAAGTGCGCACGCTCGATCAGCCGGCGCGCGCCAGCTTGCGCAAGTATGGCGTGCGGTTCGGTGCCTTCAACATCTTCGTGCCGCAACTGCTGAAGCCCGCCGCCGCAGAGCTATCGCTGGTGTTGTGGTCGCTGAAGAACGCTGGCGCGCACGGCCTTTCCATGGATGCGCTGCCGCCGACGCCGCGTCCGGGCCTGACCTCGCTGCCGGCCGATCCCGCGATTCCCGAGCCCTACTATCGCGCCTACGGCTTCCATGTCTGCGGGCCGCGCGCGGTGCGCATCGATATTCTCGAACGGCTAGCAGATCTCATTCGGCCGCTGCTGGCCTGGCGCCGGCACACGCCCGGTGACAAAGCCCCCGCTGGCGCCACCGGCGACGGTGGCTTCACCATCGTGCCCGACATGATGTCGATTCTTGGCTGCTCGACGGATGAGCTCGGCGCGGTTTTGAAGGCGCTGGGATTCTGGGTCGAGCGCAAGAAGGTGGAGCGCTCCGTGGCGGAAGCGCTGCCGGCAGTCGCTCCAGAGGAAACTGCCGCAACGGCGGGCGAGCCGCAGGCTGCTGCACCCGAGCCACAACCGGTTGGGGATGTGGATACTGTTTCGGATGGGTTGCATCCGGCCGACACGAGCACGCCTGCTGAGGCAATCGAGATCGTCGAGGCTGCTATCATGCAAGACGCCCCTCAGGGAGAGACTGCGGTTGCGGCAGCTGCCACCGAGGCCACGCCCGCCGCCGATGCAGAGCCGGAGATGATCGATATCTGGCGGCCGCGTCGGCATCGCTCCCAACAGGGCGAACCGCGAGATCGCCGACGCGGGCGGCGCGGTTCGGGCGGACGACACGAAGGCGGGCCGCGCGAACAGCGTGTCGAAGCACGCACCACGGGATCGGCCGCGCCAGCAACGCAATCGGCGGCGGCCGACACGTCACCGGGCGAGGCGCGTGAAGGCGCGCCAGCAGGAGAACCCGCCGCCTCCAAGGAGCACCATGGCCGCCGGCATGAGCGTGATCGCGAGCGTGCCGAGCGCCGCGAGGGCGGGGGACGCGAGACGCGTGACCGTGAGGCAGGTGGACGCCACGGCCGGGATCGCGAACGCGATAGGGATCGCGATCCACGCCAAGGCCACAAGCGGGACGACCGCAGCAAGGGGCGTCGCGACGAGCAGAGGGCGCCGCAGGTCACGTCCAGCGCGCCGCGCAAAAAGGCAGGTGTCGATCCCGACTCGCCGTTTGCGGCTCTTAGTGCCTTGAAGGAGGCGATGGCCAAACAGGCAAAGGAGAAGGCTCCCTGATGAGCGCGGCCGCGCCCGCATCCGGTCACGACGACGACGAGGATGGCGCGGCAGCCGTCAGCGAGCAGCGGCTCGACAAATGGTTGTGGTTCGCGCGCGTCGTCAAATCGAGGACGTTGGCGGCCGGGCTGGTCAGCGGCGGCAAGGTCCGCGTCAACCGCCAGCGTGTCGATAAGCCGAGCCATTGGCTGAAGCCGGGCGATGTGGTGACGGTCTCAGTCGGCAGGAAAGTGCGCGTGCTGAAGGTGAGAGCGCCGGGCGTGCGGCGGGGCCCTGCGGTTGAAGCGGGTGAACTTTTCGAGGAATTGACGCCGGTTGGCGCACCGTCTACGCGCCATGCGGCGCCATCTGGCGTTGCGCCAGCAGTTGGCGTGCGCGAACCGGGCGAGCGTGAGCAGGGGGCCGGTCGGCCAACCAAGCGCGAACGCCGGGATATCGACAAATTGCGTGGTCGCCGCTGAGTGGGATGCCGAGCTATGTTTTGCTGCGGATAACAACCATCAAGGCGCGCGTGCCGGTGTCCAGGCATGTTTGGATGTGTCACACGCGGATGTGTCAATACGCGATCCGAGTGGGGCTTGCTGGCTGGACAAACCCCGCTATATAGGCGTCACACCGAATTCGAACGGAACATGAGCCGATGACCTACATCGTCAATGACAAGTGCATCAAGTGTAAGTACACCGATTGCGTGGAGGTCTGCCCCGTGGATTGCTTCTACGAGGGCGAGAACATGCTGGTGATCCATCCCGACGAATGTATCGATTGCGGCGTGTGTGAGCCTGAGTGTCCGGCCGAGGCAATCAAGCCCGATACCGAGCCTGGCTTGGAGAAGTGGCTTGAGGTCAACCGCGACTATGCGGAGAAGTGGCCCAATATCACGGCCAAGAAGGATGCTCTGCCGGACGCCGATGCCTTCAAGGACGTCGACGGCAAGTTCGAGAAGTATTTTTCCGACAAGCCGGGCACCGGCGATTGAGGCCCCGACACGGGCCGTTGCTGAAGATGTCAGGAATTTAATTTTCTCGGGCACTGGCGGGGTTCGACCTCCGCCGGGTGCGACATTTTATACCCAATGGGGAAAGAATTGCCCGCGCAAGCGCCTAAATGCGTGGATTAGCAAGGGTTAACTTGCTGGCAAAGTAATTGCTGCGTTGCGAAATGACGCGAAAGTTGCGCCAGAGAATTAAGCGGTTGAACGCGCTGCGGTGCGTCACCACTTCTTTTTGCGTGAAGATTGTGTTACAGTCTTACCGAATGTGGCGTAGCTGACACAAACGGGGACCTTTGCGTTGCTTGATAGCCGCAGACCCATACAACCAGCATCGGTTGCCGCCGTCAACCACCTTTGCACGGGTCGTGGCGGTATTGGATGACTTGAGCAGTTTAGCCATGACCAGCCGCGCAGGCGCGATGCTCATCGCAAGGTGGGTAAGCGGCGGGCGCAGCCTTACGGAATCCCGGGCTGTCAGCAGTGCTGACGGTCTGGCGCAGGACTGGGTTGGTTTGCCGGTCCTCAAAGTATGCCTGAGCTGCCGGGTAGGCCGGCATCCAGGCAGTTTGGTGAGAGAGTGAGAAGACGCCGATGGCCCAGAAGAACAAGACGCAGTCGAAGGTTCGCCCCGCCGCCAAGGCCACCTCTGCAGGTGCCGGCAAGAAGGTAGCGCCCAAGACGTCGAAACCGGCCAGCGTTCAAAAGGCGGTCCCTGCCAAAGCCGCAGCGTCGAAAGCCAGCCACAAGCCGGAAGCCAAGAAGCCGGAAGCCAAAAAGGCGTCCAAGCCCCAGGCCGCCGCGGCTGCGAAGCCTGCTGCCAAGCCGGTGAAGGCTGCCGTCAAGCCGGCGCCTGAGAAAAAGGCTGCCGCTGCGCCTGTCGCCAAGTCTCCCGCCAAGGCTGCCGCGGCGCCCGCCGCCGCGCCCAAGGCGACGGCTGCCAAAGCTGGCAAGCCCGCCGACGCGGCCAAGGTCGCGGCCAAGACCGTTGCGCCTGCCGCCGCTGGCGCACGCTCGGCTGCTTCCACCAAGGGACAGCCGCAGCGCGTGGTGGCTGCTGCCGTCGCATCGCCCGCCGCCGAGAAGATTTCTGCTCCGGTTGCTGTCGCAGCCAAGCCGCAGGAGAAGAAGGCCGTCGGTCAGCGTCACGGCTTCAAGATGAACGAGCACGTGGTCTATCCCGCGCACGGTGTCGGTCGCATCATCGGCATCGAGGAGCAGGAGATCGCGGGGCATTCGCTCGAGCTGTTCGTCATCACCTTCGACAAGGAGAAGCTGACGCTACGCGTGCCCACCGGCAAGCTCGAGAGCGTCGGCATGCGCAAGCTGTCGGAAGGCGATACCGTAAAGAAGGCGATGGAGACCTTGAAGGGGCGCGCCCGCGTCAAGCGCACGATGTGGAGCCGCCGCGCGCAGGAGTACGTCGCCAAGATCAACTCCGGCAGCCTCATCTCGATCGCCGAGGTGGTTCGCGACCTCTATCGTTCGGAGGCACAGCCCGAGCAGTCCTACTCCGAGCGTCAGCTCTATGAGGATGCGCTCGATCGCATGGCGCGCGAGATCGCGGCCGTCGACAAGCTCGACGAGCGTGGCGCGGTGCAGAAGATCACCGAGGTGCTGTCGAAGAGCGCCAAGGGTCGCCGCGCCGCAACCGAGACCGAGGAAGCCGAAGCCGCTTGAGGCTTCGAGCTGTTTGCTCGAGCAACGATACGACAAGAAGCGCCCGGAGCCGTGGCTCCGGGCGTTTTCGTTTAGAGCCTGATCGACTGAGATGGACGCATAGCTGCTTCCATCGAAGGCGTGAATCAGTCTCTCAAACAACGAGATAGAGCAGGTCACAATGATCAGACGTGATTCAATCTAAATCGGACCTGCACTAACACGCGCTCAATCTGGCTTTGTCGGCGCGTTCAGATGCCATCGCGGTATTTGATCGACGCGTGCGTGCCGTCACAGAACGGCTTGTTGGAGGATTCCCCGCAGCGGCACAGGGTCTGACGATTGCGCACTTCGTAGGAGCGTCCGCTGGCGCTCTCGACGCGAATGCCGCCACGCACCATCAACGGGCCGCTGCACTCTTGCGCGGGATCTTCGATCAACCCAATGGATGGCGTTTCGGCTTGCTCGATGGGTTGTTGGGATTGCTTGTCCCATACCAGCAAGCGCCCGGACGGACACTGATGCGCCTCCTTGGTGGCCATGGCCTGATGCGATGCGCCGGGTCGCTGGACCTCGTTCCAGATCCGCAGGCCTTGATCGCAGAAGCGCGCAAAGGCGCAGTATTTCTCGTTGTCGGTCAGCGCGATGACCGGGCCGTCCACCTCGGTGGAGCCGGCCAGCAAGGGTTCGAAGCTCGCCGTTTCCGTAAGATCGACGCCGGCCGTCTTGTGGGAGCCGTCGCAGAAAGGCGCATTCTTGCTGCGTCCGCACCGGCACAGATACACGGTCGCATTGGAGGGGAACTCCTGGCCCTTGAGATAGCCGACCGAGGTGCCCTTCTCGTTGATTTCGATCGTGGCCTGATAGATGGGTGGAGCACCCTTGACCTGATACGGTCCATCCGCCGTCACCTTGATCACCAGCTGTTCCGGCGCGGGGGTGGTTCCAATTTGTACGGACGTTTCAGTGTCGCGGGCCATTTGCGATCCTCCATTGCACTGATCGAACGGGGACACGCGCGGAGCACTCCGTCAAGAGCATTCGGGCCCGATGCTGGCCATTCCGGGCCCGATCAAGGCCGCCAATTTTTCAAGTGAGAGGAGTGCGGCGTCGATCGCGCCGTCAAGTCCGGGACTAAGCCACTACTGTTCGGCCGCCTCATTATTCGTCGTCGCGCCGGCTGGTTCGCCCAAGGCATCGTCGGCGTGCGGGTTCGCGTTGCGTCCGAGGATCTCGATCTGGCTTTTGTGCTCAACCTCGATCATTGGACCGTTGCGGCGGGAAATCCAGCCACGCACGCGCACGCGGCGGCCTGTGAGGTCGAGCAGGCTTGATGTCCACGCCGGCTCGCCGCGCAATAATGGCGACGCAATGAGAATTGAAAAATCGCTCCGCCAGTCATTGCCAAAATTGAGGTAAAGCAGTCCGCTTTTGCTGCGCGAGGCCTTGGTCACGCGCCCGTCGACAATCTGATAGGTGCCGGCCAGCCGCATCAGCTCGAATGGGCGGCGCGCGCTGCGCACACCGTAGGCGGCATTCGACCAGATGCCGATGCGCTGCCGTCTGGCACGTTGCTCAGCGGCAAGCAAGGCATCGAGGCAGGCGAAGTTGTCGGGGATGCCGTAGGCGCGGGCCTGCCCCGCCTCGAGCATAGCGCCCTGCAGCCAGATGGGCCCGGCCTCGCCTCCCGCGACGAACACATGCGCCAGATGCCGGGAATGACGATCGAGCTTACGGCCGGCATAGGCCAGCGTGACCGTGCGTCCGTGCGCCAGTGAAGCCAGTACGCGCTGGGCCTCCACTTGCGGCGGCCATGAGGCTGAGCGCTCGCCGATATCGGCTGCTTGGGGGCCTAGCGCGCCGATCAAGCGGACGCGGCTGCCGTCGTCGAGCTGCAGCGTTTCAGAATCGATGACTCCTGCGACGGCGCGCGGCGTGGACGGCTGTGACAGCGGGCAGCTCGAATCGGCGGCGGCTGATGCTTCTTGCGCGGCCACGGCAGACGGCGTCAGCGCCAAGCCGCACGCCATCACCAACGCAGACGCCAGCGCCGGCACCAGATCTCCTGGCGCCAATCTGGAGCTCGCGGGGCCTGTCGTCGCCATAGAGACGTTCCTGAAGACACAAGATGGCGCGCATCATGCCCGTCCTCAGGCGATCAGGAAATGATCTATTGCAAGCGTGCTGGAGGCGACGCCGTGCAGGGTCAGCGTTTGATCGGACGCAAGGGTTATGACGGTGTCGCCATCGATGTCCTGCGCTGCGGCGAGCACCTCGGACGCACTCGAGAACCCCAGATTGCTGACGTCGATTCTATCGATGCGCGCGCCGTGCGTGCCGATCTGGAAGTCGAGAATGACGTCATGGCCCGAGCCCGGCATGAATACGAATGTATCGGCTCCGCTGCCGCCGAGGATGAAGTCGTTGGCAGTGCCGGATATGATGGTGTCGTTGCCTTCGCGGCCCTCGATCTGCTCGATGCTGGTAACGGCGATGCCGGAAAGGTCGAGCGTGTCGTTGCCCGATGTGAGCCGGATGATGTCATGCCCCGCGCCGCCGTCGATCACCTCGATGCCGGAGAGATTGCCGGCGATGTTGGCGAGGCCGATGGTGTCGTTCCACTGGCTGCCGAGAATGGTATCGGTGCCGGCGCCTCCCAGGAAATCGTCGAAGCCCTCGGGATTGCCGAGGATGGTGAAGGTGTCGTTGCCGTTGCCGCCATCGAGGAGATCGTCGCCGGCATTGCCGCGAATGACGTCGTTGCCGGCCGATCCGGTCACGGTGTCGTTGCCGGCCTGGGCGTCGATCAGCTCGATGCCAGTGACTGCGATGGCGGAAAGGTCGAGCGTATCGCTGCCGGCGGTGAGCTTGACGATGTCGTTCCCCGCGCCGCCGTCTATCGCCTCGATGCCGGTGAGATTGCCAGCGATGTTGGCGAGGCCGATGGTGTCGTTCCACTGGCTGCCGAGAATGGTGTCTGTTCCTGCGCCGCCGAGGAACACGTCGAAGCCTTCGGCATTGCCGAGGATGGTGAAGGTATCGTTGCCGTTGCCGCCATCCATGAGATCGTCGCCGGCATTGCCGCGAATGACATCGCTGCCGATGGAGCCGGTCACGGTGTCATTGCCGGCCTGGGCGTCGATCAGCTCGATGCCAGTAACGGCGATGCCGGAAAGGTCGAGCGCGTCGTTGCCTGTTGTGAGCTTGATGATGTCATTGCCCGCGCCACCGTCGATCGCCTCGATGCCGGAGAGATTGCCGGCGACGTTGGCGAGGCCGATGGTGTCGTTCCACTGGCTGCCGAGAATGGTGTCGGTGCCGGCGCCGCCCGCGAAAGTATCGAAGCCCTGGTTGTTGCCGAGGATGGTGAAGGTGTCGTTGCCGCTGCCGCCGATCAGTTGTTCATCTGCGGAAGTGCTGGCGATTGTCTGGTCGGGATCGGTGCCGGTTGCGGGCGTTGCGGTGAGCGTGAATTCGACGGCGCCCGTGACGAACCCGTCGTAGGCATCGATGCGGATGACGAGAGGGGTGACGAGATCCGCTGGCGGCGTGCCGCTCAACGTGAGCGTCGTTTCATCGAACGTGAGCCATGACGGCAAATCCGAGCCATCCGAAAGCGTTGCGAAATAGCTGAGGCTGTCATTGTCGGCATCAGTAAAAAATCCGGCGGGCAGCGCCAGCGACCAGGCCTCTCCGATGATCGCCGACTGATCGGGAAGACCACTCGTTGCAATGGGCGCGGCGTTGGCGACGACGGTCACTTCAGCGGTGGCGCTGGCGGTGGCGCCGTCGGCATTGGCAATGGTGTAACGGAACGTGACCTTGCCTTCGTAGCCTGGCGGCAGTGACAGTGCGATGTTGCCATTGCTATCGAGCGCGATCGCCCCGGCGCTGACGTCGGAGACGCCGACGAGAGTGAGCGGACCTCCTGTCGAGGGATCGCTGTCGTTGGCGAGCAGTGGCTCGGAAAGCAGTATGTCGTCGGTGCCGCCGTAGACGAAGCTGTCGTTGACGGCTTCGGGCTGCGCGTCGGAGACGATGGGAGCGGCTGCCGCCAACGCTGCAATGTCGGCGCTCGACCAAACGGCCACGTTATCGAAGCGGATCTCGTCGATGCCGGCGCCGGTTGTGGCGCCCTGGTTCGTCAGCGTGATGCGGCCGCCACCGTCGAGCAGCAGGACGAGATCGGTCGGATTGGATTGCAGTCGAACGGCATTCACGTCCGCTGGATTGATGCCGCCGGAGAGATAGAGCGTGTCGACATCTTCCGCGCCGGCGCCGTCATCGCTGATGCTGTCGAAGCCGTCGCCCTGAACGTAGGTGTAGAAGTCGCTGCCGTTGCCGCCCGCCAGCAGATCGTCGCCGAGACCGCCGTAGAGCATGTCATTGCCGTCCATGCCAAACAGCGAGTTGTCGGCGGCGTTGCCGATGATGCGGTTGTCGATGTCGTTGCCGATGCCGGACGTGGCGCCATCGGCAAGTGTGAGATGCTCGACGTTATCGCTCAGCGTGAAATCGATTTCGGAGATGATGGTGTCTTGCCCCGCACCGGCAAGTTCGATTACGACATCGCCGGCATCGTCAACGAAGTATCGGTCATTTCCTTCCGCGCCCGCCATCTGGTCGGCCCCGGTTCCGCCATCGATGGTGTCGTCGTTGCGGCCTTGCGACGTGATCTGGTCGTCCCCGCCACCCGCCGAAACATGCGAAGGGCCACTGAGCGCGATCAGATCCGCATCATCAGTGCCATTTTCGCGCGCGGGCGCGGGAGTTGCGTTGCCGGGGTCGTTGGGGTCGGATGTGGGCGCGGAGGGGGCTTCCTCGAACGGGTCCAGCATATCCGGGTTCATGGCCTGCACGGCCGAATCCCAGTTGGGATAGCTGTAGAAATCCTCGCCGCCGATCGTGACGATATCGGCAGTCCCTGGATCGAAGAACTGCAGCCCGAGATCGCCTTCCGAGAAATCGAGGACGCGAATGACCGTCTCGGTGCCGTCGATCAGGTACAAGGTGTTGCGTGTTTGAGTGTGTCCCGCGTCGTCGATTTCGATGGTCTCGGTGACGCCTTCGCCCTCCCACATGGTGATGAGCAGATCGCCGCCGTCCATGCGGTAGGAAATAGAGCCTGCAAAACGCACAACGCCGTCGATCTCATCGACGTTGTTCCATTTGTCGTCTTCCAGCCGGTTCTCATAGATGAGCTCCCAGCCTTCGTTGACCAGCTCGTCGTATGTACCCATGGCGCCGACCAGGGCCATCAGGTCGGATCCTTCATATCCCTCGCCCGATTCGTTGAAGAGATTGTAGGCGGCAAACAGCGTGTCGTTGGAATCGGCGTTATCGATGACGATTTCCACCGTGCCATCGCTGCTGGAAAGCTTGGAAACGACGATACGGTCGGCACCGGCGCCGGCGTCGATGAGCGTTCTGCCAGCGCTGGTGACGATCGTGTCGTTACCCTCCTCGCCGAGGATCTCGATGTCATAGCCCTTGGGGCTCGTTGCCTGGCCGGCCGTGATCAAATGGGTGTCGATGAGGTCGTTGCCATCGCCGCCCTCGATGCCCTTGAGGCTGGAACCGCCGTAGATCCTGTCATCGGAGCTGCTGGCGATCAGCCACTCGGCGGAATCGACCCAGATGCCGCCATCGCCGACCTGACCGGGCGCGGTGACGAAGTGCGCCGTTGGCGTGGTCTGCGTGACGATGACGCCGCTCGAGACTTCCGACAGATCTAGCGTGTCGCCCTTCGGGTCGGCCGCCTCGCCTTCCCCGCCTTCGCTGCCCAAGATGATGGATATGGAATTCTCGATCAGCTGGAGGCCCGGCCCAACGGATATGGAGTCGGTCGAATCGCTGTTCCAGACCAGCCGCTCGATCGAGAGGAGGTAGTCCGAGCCCGAGTCGAATGTGGCGAAGTACTGCGGCACCAGATGCTCGACCCAGGCGGGATTGAGATCGATGTGAACCGTTCCGGCGCCGCTGTAGTTGACCGTGTCGATTCCATCGTCCTTGTAGGACCATGAGCTGTCGCCGCCGTGCAGGTAGTTCTTGCCCTGCGACCAGCTGAACAAGTCATCGTCGCCGCCACCATACATGCGATCGATGCGCGAGGGGTCGTCCATGCCTTGCAGAAGGTCGATGCCCATGCCGCCGAACAGCGCTGTGAATTGCTTTTGGATTCGCAGCTGGTCGTCACCCAGGCTTCCCAGCAGCGTCTCCACTCCGGGGGAAAAGCGCAGGTTGTGCGGCAAGCTCGACTCCACGTCGAAGCCGCCAGCGTAGATCACGGAAGCGATGAAGCTCGACGAATTGAGGGTTGGCGTCAATGACGAGGCCATGCCGTAGGCGTTGTAATTGAAGATCTGGTCGTTGACGTTGGCGGCATGCAGCGCCATGCGGTTCCAGGTGTCCTGGGCATTCTGCGTGGTGAGCACGTTGCTGCCGCGTGTCTCTGGCGTGCCGATCTCGGCAACAAGCGCATCACCCGTGACGCCGCCGTTGGCGATGCGCATCAGCGTGCGGCCGTTGTCACCCAGGACGCCGAGTTTGACACCATCTGCCGTCGGTACGCGTAAGCCCTCCATCACGTACCACTCGTCTTGTGGCACGGCGACGCCGGTCGTGCTGTCGGGCTCGAAAGCAAGCTGCAGATGGTCGAAGCCCAGATAGCCGAGGAAGAACTTTTTCACGGGAACGCGTTCGATGCGGATTTTCGCCATATCGGGTCTCCTGAAGATCGGCCGCGCGTGTGGTTCGGGTTCGGGGGAGGCAGTCTGTTGGCTGCGAACTTCGGATGTGACTGGGCAAAGGGAGGCGGCGGGTGCGGTGTGCACATGCAATCATAAATTGCCGCTAAGCACAATCTAAGGTAGATAAGTTCCTATGGAGTTGCCCGGTTTAATCCTTGTGAACAAGGGGATGACAGCATGACAGTGGCCCGGGCGGTGTTGATCTGCAACTTGCGCGCGTAAATAACGGTAACGCACGGCGTATTCGGAAAAGTTATCCCCGTCCCCGCATTTTCGGTTCGGCGGCACGCGCGCCGCTGCCTTTGACAAACAGTTCCCAAGGCGGACCACCCGTGGATGAGCGGGCCGCTTGCATTGCGATCGGAGTGCGAGGGGAGGGAGGCGGTGGTCACGAAGTGGCCGCCGGATCGTCGGCAAACGCTCCAGGTGGGTCGCTGCGCCTTGGCGGAGTACCACCAAACGCCAATCGGCTATTGGCAGTAAGCGGAGCCGCGGCGGGGCGTCAGATCAAGGTGCATGTGATCGTGGTGGGCGCGGTTGGTTTCCGGCCCGAGCACGGTGCTGAAGATGCCGCATGCGCCAGCGTGAAGTCCGGTCAGGAATTGCAGCTCGGGCGTGTTGATGAGCGGTGCACCAACTTTGCGCTCGCCAGCCTCACTCTTCTTCAGTCGTGTCGATTTTCCTTCGTCCACACCTTCCGTCACCGCGCGCATGGTCAACGTGATCTTGGTCGGGGTTGGCGCCGGGCTGGGCGCGACATTTTCTGCTGCCAATCGACTGGCGACGATGCTGCCCCAGAATGTCTTCACGTCGATGCGACGGCCATCCGACAATTCGAACACAGAAACGTCGAGGGCGTTCGCGTAGGCATGTTGTGACATCTTCTCGGCGGGATCGTTGTAGCGGTTGCGGCACATGTAAGACGAGGCGTTGGCGATGCGAACGACGCCGGCGCCTAGGCTGGCCCGAGCAGCAGGCTGGGCAACCGTCTCGATCCATTGAAACAGCCGCGACACCATCTTGCAGTTCATGATCGCTGGCGGCTCGATGGCGACGCCGTTGCGGCTGCCGATGCGTGAAACGCGCAAGGGTACGGCAGTGCCGCAACTGCCCTCACGCATCGGCGGGCGACGTTCGGCCACCGCTTCGATCGAAGCAAGCAACTCATCGCACTCGACCTCGGCGGCCTTGATCTCTTCAGCCGTCCATGTTGCAGGCGTTGCCGCGTTTGGCTCCTGCGTTTCGGTGGCAGACGGAGAGGCCGCCTTTTGCTGCGCCGTGGTGGGAAGCGGAGGCATGGCCTGCGGCTTGGCTTCGGCAGCTTGTTGCGGCAGCGAGCGGCGTGCGGCCCATGATTGCAGCCATCGCGCGTAAAAGGCGCGGCGCTCGCTGCTGCCCCTCTTGGGATGTGGTAGCGGTGGCGGCGGCGGCATGACGCCGTCTTCCAACCATGCGGTGTGGGCCGGCGCCGGCAACGGCGGCACCTTCGCCTGCGCGTGTGCCGGTTGCGCTGCAGCAACTTGAAGCAACGTGGCAGCGCAGAAGACAGCCGGGGCGGCTCGCATGAGGGGCCTCGCACATCCGAAAATTGCATTTGCCTGCAGGCCCCTGCGCAGAACGTGCGCACAGGGTTCAGGGCATCGTCGGCTGTGCTATCGCATGTCCTTGCGGCAACACGAGGACAACCTCGGTTGCGCCGAGCCGGGCGCCGCGATAACGGACCTTGGCGAGATTGAGCGAGGGCGCATCCGACGTCACGACGCCGGCAAACAACGGCCGTGTGTGGCCATCGGGGCAACGTCGAACGAGTTCATAGCGCGTGCCGCGAGGCACTTCCGGGCACAAGATCAAGGAAACGGTCAGCTCGTGCAGCAGCGGCGCGCCACCGGTCGGTCCGTCCTTCGCCTCAACCTGCTGATCGCTGGGGTGACGATTGTGACCGCCGCATCCTGCCGACGAAAACGCCGATGAGGCGAACGCAGAACTGCGCCGCTCGTCAACACTAATCAGACTCTTGGTCGGCAACGACATGACTGCAACCGAAACGATACTGGAACCGAAACGGCAAGATTTGCGGCAACTTACTCACTGCGAGCAGGCTTTACCCGGCTTTACTTGTGTGAGTGGCGCATCGTGCAGGCAGCACCCTCCTGGCGCGATAGCATCAGCACTCAAACAATGTCCGAGCAGGACCTATTCTCACTATGATGTCAATCCTATCATAAGAATTAAGATCGATGGGAGTAGGTTCGATTGTCGCCGCGGTAATGTTGCAACGCATGTGCTGGGCTTGACGCTGGCTGTCGGGGACCGCATTACAAGCGCGTCGTGGTTGTCGATGGCGGCCCGCCAGTAGCGGCAGGCAAGCTCAATCGCTTATCTGCGAGCGCATTTGGCAACTGCTAGCCCAGAATTGCCGCGCACGACCATGAAAGAGAAAATGGGCCCCGTAGCTCAGCAGGATAGAGCATCAGATTCCTAATCTGAGGGTCACAGGTTCGAATCCTGTCGGGGTCACCACACTCAGAGCCGTTCCGGTTTTGATGGAATCGCGGAACGGCTCTAGACCTTTGTTTTGTCGTGCTTCTTATCGGAAAACCGGTTCCCACTTTTCCGGAAGCACTCTAGTTTTCGCCGGCTCGCCGCGTTCAAGAACCGGCTGTTGTGCATGCCCTACAGCCGGCCCTCGCCGACCAGGTCGATCATGGTGCGCACCTCGTTGATCGCCTTCTTCAAAATTCCCCTGGCCTCGTTGTCGTAACCTTCCAGCGAGACGCGCGGCGATAGCGCGATGCCTTGGGCGGCGTCGGCGAGCTGCTGCTTCAACATCGCGCTCATGAACACCTGGTGGGCATCGATGACGTGGCGGATGTCGGAGGAGGAAACCTTGCCGCGCTCCAGAATTGCGCGCAGCCGCTCAGGCGTCGAACGCGCGAGAATTTTGTGGCGAATGGCCAGCACGCGCGCGCCGGTGAAGATCGGCATCAAGCCGCCCTTCTTCAGATCGACGCGGCCGCCGTCATCGGTGCGTATGGCGCCGAGGAAATTGAGCGGCGGGCTCCATTGTCGCGCCAGCTCCGTCAACAGGCCGATGAAGTCCTTGGATTGTTGTCCAAGCTCGAAGGCATAGGTTCGGATCTCATCGGCCATGGCGAGATCGCCGTGCACGCCCATCCCGTCGAAGAAGATGTCGACGTTGAGCAGATCCTCTGGGCGTTGCCGGCGCACCCAGCCCTCGATGACACCCCGCCAGCCGGCCACCGAATGACGCCATTGCGGATTGCGCGCCATGACGCCGCCTTTGCACAGCGGCACTCCGGCTTCGTCGAGGTATTGAGTGAGCCGCATGCCGAGTTCTTCGAACCAGCGATCGGTAGGGCTGCCCGGCTCGCCCTCGGCAAACACGATGGCGTTGTCCTGATCGGCAGCGAGCAGGCTTTCGCCACGGCCGCCCGACCCCATGATGAAGACCGCATAGGGTTGTGGCGGCTTGCCCCAGCCGTCCTCCTCCATGCTTTGCTCGGCCAGAATGCTGGCGCGGCGTGTGGCGGCGGCGATCTCGGTGGAGATGACGGCGGCAATGCGGCGAGGATCGACCTCCTCGGCGGTCAGTGATTCAGCAACGCGCGTCAGTCGCGCCAATGCTGCGCCAAGCTCGGCAGTCGAGGTGGCGGTTTCAATGTCCTCGCCCAATACGAGTGCCGCGCGCGCACGCTGGTGCAGCAGGTTGCGCGGCGTCACCGCGCCGACGACGTCGCCATTGGCATTGGTGACGGCGAGATGGCGAATGCCGAACTTCTCGATGCGCGCCAGAGCGCGATAGAGGAACGCATCGGCATCGACGGTTACGAGGGGTTTGCTCATCACCGTGTCGACGCTGCGAGACAGGGCCGGCTCGCCCGATTCGGCAATCGCTCGCAACAGATCACGCTCCGTGACGATGCCGTAATGGCCAGTGTTGTCGCGGACGAAAACCGAACTCGTCCCCCGTTTCATGAGTGTGCCGATGGCCTCGCGCACGCGCATCGCGCCGTCGATGACGAGCGCTGGTTGCGACATCACCTCCGAAACGCGGTGACGATAGGGATAGCTGTCGATCTCGGCGAGACTGCGCGTCTCGTTGGCAGCAGCATTGGCCTCGCCGCTTCCCTCGATGCCTGGAGAAAGCGACTTGCCGGTGATGTTGCGGCTGGCAGCGATCGCCTCGGCCACCGTTCTGATGCCGACATCACGCAGGCGCGGCACCAGCGCTTCGTAAATCCGCGCCATGGCGAGCGCGTCTCCGGGCGCGGAATTGAGGTTGGAGCACCCGAGCCCGAGCCACTCGCACAGTTGCGGCAGGTTGTCGTGAGCCAGCGGTGGCGTGATGAGCTGCGCCAGCACGCGGATGTCGAGGGCGGCGCATTGGGGCGCGCGCCGGCCCACGCGATGATACTCGGCGTTGAGCACGGCCAGATCGTAGGCAAGGTTATGGCCGATCAGCACGCACTTGCCGACGAACTCCTCAAACTCCGGCAGCACGCGCTCCAATGGCGGCGCGTTGGACAACGCCTCGTCGGTCATGCCGTGCACGGCGGTGGTTTCGGCGGGAACCGGAATGCCGGGATTGACCAGCCGATGGAAGCTCTGCGACGGATCGGCCTTGCCATGACGCAGGGCGACCGCGCCGATGTCGATGATGCGCGCGCTTGTGGCCACCAGACTGGTTGTCTCCAGATCGATGGCAACGGCGTCCAAAGCAATGAGCGGCGTTGCGGCGAATCCAACTTTCATTGGCGGCTCCAAGGTGGCTTTTGCGGCGGCGATTTGTGCAGCACACAATCAGCCTGTTCGCAGGTGCAGCATTGACGCTGGTCAAGCCGGCAGAGCTTCCTGAAGTAGCGCTGTCAGGCGCGCGACAGACCTCCAGAAAGGCTATGACGACAGACGGGCGTTCTTCGAAAGCAATAGCAAATACGCGGACTTAGAACTTATCGGCCAAGCGGCGTTCTTGCAGCATGCGATCGGAAATCGCCACTGCAGCGCCGAAAGTCGTAACACCTTCCTTCTCCAGCCCCTCGATCAGCCGCAGCCAGACAGCAGCCGTCACCAGCGCGTCGCCAGTCGCCGTATGCCGGCCTGTCACCTCGATACCGAGGTAGTTGGCCATCGACGTCAAAGAGGGATCGGGGTGGTCCGGGAACAGGTGGATCGCCAGCAGCAGCGCGTCGAGCACCGGGTTGTCGAACACCACGCCGGCTTCCTCTTGCCGCTTGGTCAGGAATTTCATGTCGAAGGCGATGTTATAGGCAACGAGCACCGCGTCGCCGACGAAGGCGCGGAATTGGGGCAGCACGATGCGGGTCGGCGGCTTGCCCTTCACCATGTCCTCGGTAATGCCGTGGATGCGCGTACTGAGCGCGGGGATGTCACGCTCCGGATCGACCAGCCGCTCGAATGTCTCGCCTGTCAAAAGCCGACCGTTGACGACCTGCACGGCGCCGATCGAGAGCAACTCGTCGCCCAGGCTTGGCTGTAGCCCGGTGGTCTCCGTGTCGAACACGACGAAGCGCAATTCGCGCAACCGTGCGTCGGCAAGCGAGGCAGGTGAGGAGCGGAACAGGTCGAAATCGTAATATTCCGGCCGTGGCCCGGCCGTGCTGGCGGCTGTGGCAACCTCAGAGCGATCGGCGGGACGCAGCGGCAGGCGCAATAGCGCAGTGCCGTCGGAGGCGCTGGTGCTCCATATCTCGCCGCCGTGGCGCTCGATGATCTGGCGCGCGGTACGGCTGGCGAGCGCGCCTTCGAGCGGCTGGTCCAGCCACTGGTCGAGCACGTCGTCGCGTACAAGCTCGCCGGCCCAGCCGATTTCGACATAGGTGTAGTGATCGCCGCGCGTGACGCCGAGCTCGTATCGCTTCTGCCCTGTCGTCACCGACAGCTTCTCGATGAGATGGGCAAGTGCGACGGTCAAGGCATGGCTGTCGGCGCTGATCCACATCGGCAGGCCGACGAGCGAGATGGTGATGTCGGCTTCGGCGGCGACATGCTTCGTGACCGCGCGAAACAGGTCCAGCGAGTGTACGTCGGCAATACCCCAGTGCCCGGTGTCGAGGCGATCGAAGCGCTTGGCGGCGTCATCGAAGCGGCTGCGCAGAACGCTGATCTCCTTGCGCAGGATGTCGTCGAAGCCGGCGCGTTCGCCGGGCGTCAGTTCGTCGCCGCTGGCAAATGTCTCGATGGCGGCGGTGAGATTGGCGATCGGGCGGCGCCAATCGAACATCACCTCGCGCAGCAGTGAATCGCGCGACGACAGGCTTTCGATCTGTGCGCCGATATCCTGGAACGAAAGCACATATCCGGAGACCTCGCCGGAGCCTTCGCGGATGAGGCTCATGCGCGTCTCGATCAGCGTGCCAAGATCGACGGTCGACACCATGAAGCGCCGCGCGGTTTGCTGCTCGGGAAGGGCCACCGGCGCGCCGCCGTCGCCGGCCGTCTCCACGGCATCGGATCGGCGCAGGATTTCGAGCGTGTGCAAAACGGGCTCGCGCGCCAGCACGCCAAACAGCGAGCGGCCGAGGCCAGTCATCTCGCGCAAGCCGAGTATGCGGCGGGCGGACTCGTTATAGAGAATGATGCGGTGATCGCGGTTGCACACGATCACGCCTTCGGTCAGATCGAGCAGGATGGCTTCCAGCCGGCGGCGCTGCTCGTCCGCTGTCTTGGTTGCGGTGGCGATGGCCGCGTCAGTGCGTGAGCGGGTCTGCAGCAGCGCGTTGGCCAGATCGTCGACACTGGCGACGACGCCGGCGACGAGAGTCTTGCGCGGCACGAACAGCTCCCGCTCGCCAGGCGTCACGGCAAGGCTGCGCGCCTCGCGGGCGAGCGCCGCCAGTGGCCCGATCAGATAGAGATGCAAAACGCCCCAAGCGGCCAGCACCGCGGCGATCGTGGCGGCGAAGCCGATCGACAAGACGATGTTGATTGGATTGGCTCCATCGGCTGGAGCGGGTTTTCCAGCCATGGCAAACACGGCGACTGCCAGCAACAAGCCGACCGCCGCCACCAACGACAACACGATGGGGATGACGACGCGCAGCCGCATTCGCTTTCTCGATGGCAGGGATTATGGAAGCTCGAGGACCCCGAGCCTGACGACGCGTTATCTCGACCTCCAAGATTCCGCGCACCCACTTGAAACTTTAGCATGGCCGCAGCGGGACGAAAAAGGCGCCAAAGGAATTATGCTTCGGGTCGTGCTGCAGTGCAGGTCGTGTGCCCTCCAGTTGAACGCGCTCATGACCGCGCCACCAGTCATGCTCGTCGCTGGCGAGTGATCGCGTGAGAGCGAGGTGCAGCCTCCAGTCCGGCGCAGATCGAGAGTAACGACCGCGGACCCGCATTGCGTCTTGGTGGTATGCGCACCGCGCCGGCTTGTCTCGCTTCCTTTACAAGGGCACCGATGCAACGACAGGCGCTCGGCGCGTGGGTGCCTCCTCGGGAGCACATCGACCTGAAGATGAGCGCTGGCCCGCGTATACTTCCCCGCGGACCCATGGATACGAATTCCCTTCAGTACCGGCCTTATCGACGTTGGACATGCTCTGTGGCGAATCTGCAACTCCGACAAGTTTCCATAGTTGTTCAGATGCTTAACTTATCAACAGGCGGAGCCGCCGCTGACGTGCAGCCACCTAAGGCACTGGAATTTCTGTTAAATTTCAGACAATTGCGAGATTGGCGAATGCGCTGCACACCTCAGCCGTCTGCTCTACTCGCCGAAAGTTTGACTAGTGCTACCAAGGTTTAAGAATTAGCCTCCTCACTTGGAAAGCTGGCGGTACGCTGTTTTTTCACAAGCAGCGAAAAATACAAAAAAAATTCGGCATTGAGAGGGCGGGCTGTCAGCTTGGCCATCTTGCCAAAGGGAGGATATAGGCAATGCAATCGGTTAATCCCGAGCGCCATTGGGCGCGCACCAGTAGGCTGATGTGGGTCATGATGTTTCTGTGGGCCATCTTCAGCTTCGTAATTCATATGTTCGTCAATGAACTCAATACGATAAAGGTTCTTGGCTTCCCGCTCGGCTTCTACATGGCCGCGCAAGGCTCGCTGATCGCGTTCGTCGTCATGCTCTTCATCTTCGCGAAGCGGCAGGACACCATCGATCGCCAGGAAGGCGTGGCGGAGTAAGGGGGAAGCGATGGCTCAGGCAAAAGAATATACGGTAGGAGGCAACAGCTTCCTGCAAAACCTCGGTAAGATCTACGCGATCTATACCGGCGGCTTCTTCGGGTTCGTCGCCGTTCTCGCCGTCCTCGAGCAGATGGGCGTGCCCAACCGCTGGATCGGCTACGGCTTCGTGTTCCTGACGATTGCGGTCTATGCCGTTATCGGCATTCTGTCTCGCACCAAGGATGTCGGCGAGTACTACGTCGCCGGCCGCTCGGTGCCCGCAATCTATAACGGCATGGCGACGGGTGCCGACTGGATGTCGGGCGCCTCGTTCGTCGGCATGGCCGGCACACTCATGTTGCTGGGTTACGATGGCCTCGCCTTCGTGCTCGGCTGGACCGGCGGCTACGTGCTGGTGGCGGTGTTGATCGCACCGTTCCTGCGCAAGTACGGCGCCTATACGGTGCCCGACTTCTTTGCGGCCCGTTACGGCGGCGGCTTTGCCCGCTTCCTGGCGGTGCTCGTATTGATCTCTTGCTCGTTCACCTACGTGACGGCGCAGATCTATGCGACCGGCCTCATTGCCTCGCGCTTCCTCGACATGGACTTCACGATTGCCGTCTATGCGGGCCTGGCAGGCATTCTGCTGTGCTCGATGCTCGGTGGTATGAAGGCCGTGACATGGACGCAGGTCGCCCAGTACATCGTGCTGATCGTCGCCTACCTGTCGCCGGTCGTCATCTTGTCGGCCAAGAAATACGGCATACCTATCCCGCAGCTCACTTACGGTCAGGCGATTGCCGACATCACCAATCTCGAGCAGAGCATGATCACCAAGGGTTTGGCCGATGCCAAGACCTTGAAGCCGCACATCAAGCCATTCACCACATATGATCCGCTCAACTTCTTTGCGCTGATCTTCTGCTTGATGGTCGGCACGGCGTCGCTGCCGCACATCCTGATGCGCTACTTCACGACACCGACCATTCGTGAAGCTCGCTCGTCGGTGGCATGGTCGCTGTTCTTCATCTTCCTGCTCTACTTCACGGCGCCGGCCTATGCGGCGTTCTCCAAGCTCGAGGTGTTCAGCCTCATCGACAAGGGCACGAAGCTGGCGGAACTGCCGGCGTGGATGTACACGTACGGCAAGATCGGCCTCGTCAAGGTCTGCGGTGTCGATGTCAAGGTGGTGCAGGACGTGGTCGCGGCCTGCGGCAAGATCGCCAATCATCCGGGTCTCTTGCGCTGGCAGGATCTCAACATCAACACGGACGTGATCGTGCTCTCGACTCCCGAGATCGCGGGCATGCCCTACGTGATCGCGGGTCTGGTCGCCGCTGGTGGTCTCGCCGCCGCCATGTCGACGGCAGACGGCCTGCTGCTCGCCATCGCCAATGCGCTGTCGCACGACATCTACTACAAGATGATCGATCCGGCC
>CAZLHQ010000008.1:13553-44475 GCA_964559355.1 uncultured Hyphomicrobiaceae bacterium | reverse complement strand
GCATGTATGCCTATACGAGCATCCTGTCGGCGTTGCTTCTGCGCGGTCGTACCGGCAAGGGCAGCCACATCGAGCTTTCGATGCTCGACGCGATGGTCGAGTGGATGAGCTATCCGCTCTACTACGCTTTCGAAGGCGCGGCACAGCCTCCTCGCACCGGCGCTGCCCACGCCACGATCTATCCCTATGGCCCATTCCCGACGGGCGACGGCAAGACTGTCCTGCTCGGGTTGCAGAACGAGCGGGAGTGGGTTGCTTTCTGCAACAAGGCTCTGGGCCGGCCTGAGCTGGCGCAGGACGAACGCTTCTCGTCGAATTCCAAGCGCGTCGCCAATCGCGAAGCCTTGCGTCAGATCATCATCGACGTGCTGTCGAGCCTCACCGCCGACCAGTTCGTCGAACGGCTCGACATCGCGCAGATCGCCAACGCCCGCGTAAACGACATGGCCGATGTGTGGAAGCATCCGCAGCTCGCCGCCCGCGATAGCTGGCGCAATGTGGAAACAGCTGCGGGCCCAATTCCAGCTTTGCTGCCACCAGGGCGCAGCAGCGCGTTCGAACCGTGCATGGGCGGGGTTCCAGCACTCGGGCAGCACACCGATGCGATCCTGTCGGAACTCGGGCTTGCCAGTGCCGACATCGCGAAACTGCATCACGACCATGTGGTCTGAGCCCAGCGAGAGCGCCATGACAATCGAACAAGCCAGAAGCATGTTGTTCGTGCCGGGAGACCGTGCTGAGCGCTTTGCCAAGGCGCGCGGCAGCGGTGCCGACGCGATCATCATCGATCTCGAGGATGCGGTGCTGCCGACCAGCAAGGCGTCGGCACGCATCGCCATCGCCGAGCACTTCGGTGAAGGCGCTGCAAGCAACGTGCTGGTGCGGGTGAACGCTGCGGGCACCGAATGGCACGATGACGATCTCGCGTTGTGTCGTCGCACGGGTATCGCGGGGATCGTGCTGCCCAAGGCCGAGGACTCCGCGCGAACAGAAGCGGCCGGTCGCGTCTCGGGTAAGGCGGTCGTGCCGATTGTCGAATCCGCCCTTGGCCTTGCGAACCTCGACGAGATCGCGAGGAGTCAATCTGTGGTGTGCCTCATTCTCGGCACCATCGATCTCGCGCTCGACCTCGACATCCGGCACGGCAGCGAGGGAGGCAGCCGCATTCTCGATGCCGCTCGATATCACATGGTCGTGGCATCGCGCGCGGCCGGCCGTGCAAGTCCAGTCGATGGCGTTCACACGAGCATCAAGGACAACGAAGGGCTTTCCCGAACCGCGACCTTTGCACGCGACAGCGGCTTTGGCGGCATGCTTTGCATCCATCCGCTTCAATGCGCCACGGTCAACGCGGCGTTTCGGCCGACCGACGCAGAGCGAGCGTGGGCCGCCAAGGTGGTTGGTGCGGCGGAGCGCAACCCCGGGGCATTTCAACTCGACGGGCAGATGATCGACGCACCGGTCGTCGCGCGTGCCCGTCGAATCCAGCAGCAACCAGCAACCTGATTACCATCAAACATCAACGAGAGACTGGGAGGAACGCATGACGACATTCTCTGGACGATCGACACTTGGATTTGCAACCGCGGGCTTGGCAGCGGCACTGCTGTTTGCACCTGGCTCGGCGCGGGCAGCCGACCCGATCATCATCAAATTCAGCCATGTGGTTGCGCCGCAGACGCCGAAAGGCAAGGGTGCCGAAAAATTCAAGGAGCTTGCCGAGAAGTACACCGACGGAGCGGTTAAGGTCGAGGTCTACCCCAACTCACAGCTCTACAAGGACAAGGAGGAGGTCGAGGCGCTGCAGCTCGGCGCCGTGCAGATGCTCGCTCCCTCGCTGGCCAAGTTCGGGCCGCTGGGGGCAAAGGAGTTCGAGGTCTTCGATTTGCCGTTCATTTTTCCGGACAAGGCGGCGCTGCGCAAGATCACTGATGGCGAGATCGGCAAGTCCATGTTGAAGAGCCTGGAGTCGAAAAGTGTCCTTGGTCTTGCCTACTGGGACAACGGCTTCAAGATGATGACCGCGAACAAGCCGTTCAAGACACCCGAGGACATGCTGGGGCTGAAGCTCAGGATTCAGTCGTCGAAGGTGCTCGAGTCGCAGATGAAGGCCTGGGGTGCACTGCCGCAAGTCATGGCCTTCTCGGAGGTCTATCAAGGGCTGCAAACCGGCGTCGTCGATGGCACTGAAAATACGCCATCGAACGTCTACACCCAGAAAACGCACGAGGTGCAGAAGTACGGTGTTTTCACCGACCACGGCTACATCGGATACGCTGTAATCACCAACAAGAAATTCTGGGAAGGCCTGCCGGCCGACATCAGGACTAAGCTCGAGAAGGCGATGGCGGAAGCCACCGTGCACGCCAACGAGGTCGCGCAAAAGGACAACGACGACGCCGTCGCGGAGATGAAAAAATCCGGCAAGATCGAGCTTTCGACGCCAACTGCGCAAGAGCGCAAGGCGTGGGCAGCGGGTGCCGCGGCTGTGCACCAGGAAATGGCTGGCCGCGTCGGCAAGGACCTGATGGAGTCAATCTACAAGACAACCGGCTTCAAGCCGACGAAGTAAAAAGCGATAGGGGCAAGCCATGGACGTTGTAACGCTGATCGTGCAGGAGCTTGCCCCCATTGCCGGCAAACGCATCCTCGATGTCGGGTGCGGGAAAGGCGCCTTGTTGCGGAGGCTGGCGGAACACGGCGCTGATGCGATCGGCGTCGACCCGGCAGCCGCGACGCTAACGCAGAACGGTTCATCTTCTGATTTGCGCATCGAAACAGCCGGCGCAGAGAAGTTGCCATTTGCCGATGGTGCCTTCGATGCGGCGGTGCTCCTGAATTCGTTCCACCACGTACCCGTGGAACTGATGGACGCCGCACTCGTCGAGGTCGCGCGGGTCGTCAAGCCCGGCGGCAAGATCGTCATCATCGAGCCGTTGGCCGAAGGCACATTCTTCGCCGCGCTACGCCCGATCGAGGATGAGACCGAGATCCGTGCGGCTGCTCAAGACGCGATCGCACGGGCTGTTTCATCGGGGCGGCTTCAAGAAACCTCGCGGTGCGACATCGTTCGCCGCGATAAGTTTCCGACGATCGAGCCGTTCCTTCAGCGCGTCATCGATGCCGACGCAGACCGTCGTTCGGTCATTGCCGCCAAGCGCCCCGAGATCGAAGCTGCGTTCCAGGCGGCCGCGCAGCGAGACGACAACGGCGCCTACATTCTCGAGCAACCGATCCGCGCCATCACACTGGAGCAGGTTCGATTCTGATCGATCCACTTGGGTCGTGACGGCGCCTCATACAGGCACGAGGATGCTATCGAATGGACAGCGGTTCATTCCTCGACGAAGACGTGCCTTATCTGGTCTTCGAATGGCTTTAAGAAAAACGACAGCGCGCTGCGTTGGGTTGTCGTGATGTAAGCCTCGACCGGCATTCCCGGCAGCAGCTTGACGGCGCCCAATCGGCTCAAGGTGTCCCCATCCAGTCCTATGCGTGCGGTATAATAAGCGTTTCCGGTCTGGGTTTCCTTGGAGGAATCCGCACCAATCCGCGAGATGACACCTGAGACCTCCGGCGTCGTGCGCTGGTTGAAGGCCACGAAACGCAACGTGGCCGTCTGCCCGATGGTCGCCTGGTCGATATCGGTCGGCGCCAGTCTGATCTCGACGGCCAGCGTCTCACCGGTCGGCACGACTTGCATCAGCGTCTCCGCCGGCCCAATCACACCCCCGACGGTATGCACCCCGAGCTCATGGACCATTCCGCCCTGAGGCGCACGAATGTCGATACGCTTGAGCTGGTCCTCGGCTGCCACGCGGCGCTCCTCGAGTTCCGCAATCCGGCCCTCGACCTCGCGCAATTCCTTCTGCGCTTCGGTGCGCATGGTCTGCTCGAGATTGGCGATCTGAACCTTGATCTCGGCAATCTGGCCGCCGGACCGCCCGATCTGCGCGAGCAAGGCACCCTGCTCGCCATTTATGCGCGCTTCCTCGCGCTGCATCGCAAGGATGCGCGTCACGGCAACCAGGTTCTTCTGGTAGAGGTCCCGCAGCCGGCCCAGTTCCTCTCGCACGAGCTTCAACTCGGTGACTTTCGCATCGTGCTGCGACGTGAGCCCGCGTCCTTCGAGAGTGAGCTGCTCGATGCGCTCGCCGAGCTGCGATTTCTGCACCTGCAATATGAGCCGCCGCGATTCCAAAAGCTCGCGCTCGCCAGCGGCCACGCGTGCGGAACTGGGCCCATCATTCTCGAAGCCCTCTGGATACTCGATGGTTGTCGCATCGTCGCGCTCGGCGGTGAGCCTTGCTTTGCGGCCACGCAGCTCGATCAATTGCGACACGACGATCCCGAGCGCCGCCCGGGTCTGCGTATCATCAAGACGGACGACGACCTGCCCGGGCGTGACGTGATCGCCGTTCTTCACAAGGATTTCGCCGACAATTCCTCCGGCCGAATGCTGAACGCGCTTGACGTTGCTTTCCACAACGACGACACCCGATGCGATGATCGCGCCCGCGATCTGCGCCGTTGCGAGCCATACTCCCACGCCACCGAAGATCAGAATGGTTGCGAGGAAAGCGATCCACACCCGCACGGCAAGGCCACGAGAGAATGCAGGTGGTTGCGATGCGCGTTCCGTCTGCCTGGATTTTGCGGGCGGCAGCGGAGTGACAGATGCTTGTTCGGTCATGTTGCACCTACTGCCGTTGGTCTCAGCGCCTTGCGCAGGACGTCGTCCTTCGATCCAATTGCCGAAAGCTGGCCGTGGCCGATCACGGCGATCAGATCAACGGCTGCAAGCACGCTCGGCCGATGCGAAACGACGACGAGAATTCCGCCGCGGGCCCGCACGGACTGGATCGCAGCAGCGAGTGCCATTTCGCCTTCACTATCGAGATTGGAGTTCGGCTCGTCGAGTACGGTGAGGAACGGCTCACGATAGAGTGCGCGGGCGAGCGCGACGCGCTGGCGCTGGCCGGCCGATAAGGCGCTTCCCGACGGCCCGACGCGCGTCTCATAGCCCTCGGGCAGGCGCAAAATCATCTCGTGCACGCCAGCGGCAGCAGCAGCAGCAAGCACCGCGCGGCTGTCCGGGTTGTCCTCGAAACGGCATATGTTCTCGGTAATCGTCCCATCGAACAGCTCGACATCCTGAGGCAGATAGCCAATGCTGCGGCCGAGCGCCTCGGGCTGCCAGCGATCAAGCGCGGCGCCGTCGATCCGCACGGTACCGCGCGCCACCGGCCACACCCCTATCATCGAGCGAACGAGCGACGACTTGCCCGACGCGCTCGGCCCGATAACCCCGAGCGCCTGCCCCGCGGTGAGCGCGAATGAGACATCCGACAGCACCACGCGGTGCGAGCCCGGAATGCCGACGGATACGGATTCGAGCGTCAGGCTGTTCGATGGCGGCGACAGCTCGAGCACATCCTGCCGCGCAGGAATGGTCGCCAGTGTCTGCTGGAGCCGGCGATAGCCCTGCCGCGCCCCCACGAAGCCGCGCCAATTGGCAATGGCGAGCTCGACCGGCGCAACGGCCCGGGTGCCCGCGATCGATGCGGCGATGATCGCGCCTGGTGTGATCTCGCCACGGATTGCGAGATAGGCGCCAACACCGAGCAGCGCCGATTGCAGGACCATGCGCAGCACCTTGGAGATGCCAAGCAGCAGGCTGGTGAAATCACTCATGCGAGCTTGCGTGTTGAGGAACTGGGTGCTTGCTTTCTCGAAGCGCCGGTTGGCGCCCTCGCCGAGTCCCATCGCCTTCAGCACCTCCGCGTTGCGCACATGCGCGTCGAGGATCGTGTTCCGGTGCATATTGTTGCGCACAGTCTCCTGCGCGCGCGCGTTGCCATACCGCTCGCTGATCCAGGCGATCAGCACATGCAGGCTCATGCCGCCAAGAGCCAGCGCGCCGAGCCACGGGTTCAGCATGTACGTGAAGGCGACGTAAAGCGGCATCCACGGCAGATCGAAAATCGCTCCCGGACCCTGTCCTGCCAGGAATGCGCGCATACTGTCGACGTCACGGATGGGTTGGGTCGATTCGGCCGCGGAAGCGCCACGCAGCGGCAGCACCAGTGCGGCGGTATGTGCCAGCGGGGTTAGACGCTGATCGAGCCGCCCGCCGAGCCTGACGAGGATTTGGCTGCGCAGAACGTCGAGAACGCCATAGAAAACATAAAGGCCGCCGGCAAGCACGGAGAGCGCGATAAGCGTCGGAACGCTCCGGCTCGCCAGCACCCGGTCGTAGATCTGGAGCATGTAGAGTGAACCGGTGAGGGCCAGGATATTCAACAAGCCTGAGATCGAAAACAAAATCAGGCAATACTTCGAATAGCCGTTGAGCGCTGACTTCGCCTCATACGTTGGAATCGTTTTTTTCATGCGGGCAGACCTGTCAAACGTCGCGTCGGCCGTCGACGAAGGCAACGGCGGTGTCCGGGCCGCGCGAGTTCCGGCACACCGCTACGCTCGATAGACGGGCTCGCCGGTGGACGTCCGGCGAGCCTGTCGTTTCAGAACAGCCCGAAGTTGTTGGCGTCCGCAGTCGCATTGCCGCGATAGATGCCGATCAGCGTCAGCTCGGTGGCGTCGATCTCGTTGCCGCCACCGGCATTCGCCTGCACCCACTGATAGACCGCAAAGTCGTTGTTGCCGGCGCCTGTATCGTTGATGACGAGCAGCGCGTCGTCACCGTTGTTGGACGTGATCACGAACTCGGCGTTGAAGGCAGCGGCGACCAGCGCTGCATTGGAGAGGTCTGCATTGGCCACACCTTCCGCGCCGGCTCCTGAAAGCAAAAGTGCTTCGGTGCGGCTTGGCCCAAAGAAAGTCGTTGCCGTGATGTTCGCATTGACAGTTCCGCCACCATTGTTGCCCTGAGCAAAGTTGATGCTGGTGAAATTGGCGAAGCCTCCGTCGTTGAAGGTCGTAGCAAGCGCCCCACCGAATTCGACCCGATCGTCCGAAGAGGTGTTGTTGGCGTCGAAGTTCGAGACGGTGTCGCCATAGTCGGCGACCACGCTCATCCGGATGAGGTCGCGGACATTGTCATTGGCGGCGCCCGTATCGATGGTGTCCGCGCCCGCACCGCCGATCAGGATGTCGCCGCCGGCTCCGCCATTCAGTGTGTCGATACCTGCGCCGCCATCGATCGTGTTGGCGCCGGCATTTCCGGTCAACGTATCGGCGGAGGCACTGCCGGTCAGGTTCTCGATGCTGGCCAGCGTATCGAGGCCCGAGCCGCCGGTGTCCTGCTGAGTAGTGATTGCCAGCGAGACAGCGACACCCGCGGTCGCCGTGGCATAGGTGGCAGTGTCGGTGCCGCCGCCGCCGTTGAGCACGTCGTTGCCATCGCCGCCGTCGAGCGTGTCGTTGCCGGACTGGCCGAACAGCGTGTCGTTGCCGCCAAGGCCGTTCAGCGTGTCATTGTTGCCGTTGGCGTAGATGATGTCGTCGCCATTGTTGCCGTTGAGCGTGTTGGAGCTGCCGTTGCCAGTCAAAATGCGTATTGTTTCGTCGAAGGTTTTGCCGCCAGCGTCCGTCGTCCTGAGATTGAAGGTATAGGTTTGATTTGTTCCCAGGTTTCCGCCAGTGCGGGTGATTGCACCCGTGGTCGGGTTCAACGTGAACCCGATAGGCGACGGCGATGTCGTGGAATACGTGAACGGCGTCGTGTTGTCGGGATCGACCGTCGCGAGCGTGCCGAGCAGGCCATTGCCAGGCAGCGATCCGCCGGGCACTGTTGCATTCCACTGGATGTCCGTCGGCGCCTGATTGAAGAGCTGCGCTGCCGTGCGCGTGCCATCGGCGAACTGGAACAGCTCCACGTCCTTGACGAAGTCACCGACTGCTGTGCTGTCGATGCCGCGCGTGTCGACTAATCTAAAGCCGCCGCTTTCCTCCGTGATTGTGTAGTCGGCCCAGTTGCCGCTGAACACGACCTTGTCCGCCGCTCCCGCCACACCAGGTTCGCCCAGGAAGTGGCCAAGACCACCCTGCGCGGCGAAGTCTGGCCGGTCATCGCCCGTATTCTTCCAGTTCGTTATGGTCGTATAGCCCGATGCCGGCCCGAGATAGACCGACAGGTCGTTCTTGACCGTGACACTGTCGCCGAAGATCTGGTCGTCGCCACCGAGGCCGGTGAGCACATCGTCACCACCGCCGCCGACAAGGAGGTTGTTGACGCCGTTGGACGTTATCGTTGCAGTATCTGCCCCGGTAAGGTTGTCGTTAAAGCGTGAGCCCACGAGGCCATCGATGCCGGCGTAGGTGTCGAGAAGACCACCCGTACCGTTCTGATTGCTGGTGTCGAGATTCGCGGTAATCGCGATATTGACATCTTCGTACGAGCCGACATCGAACCCGGTGTCGACAACTGCGGCAATGCCGAAGTCAAGCCCGCCCTCGCCGATCAGACGGTCGCCGTCGTTTGCTGCTGCGCCGACCCCGCCCTCGAGCAGATCGTTGCCTGCGCCACCATTCAAGTGGTCGTCGCCAACACCGCCGCGCAGCCAGTCATTGCCCTCCTGGGTCCAGATCTCGTCAACACTGTCACCACCTTCCGCGAAGTCATTACCTTCGCCACCGAACAACACATCGGTGTCGCCGTCTCCATAGAGCAAATCGTCGCCAGGTCCACCAATCACTTCGTCAATGCCGTCGCCGCCGTGAAGCTCGTCGTCGCCCTCGTCGCCAAACAAGGTGTCTAGGACACCGGCGCCAGCAAAGATGCGATCGTTGCCTGCGCCGCCGGAGATGAAGTCGTCGTTCTCGTCGTCGAGGATCAGGTCGTCGCCCGCGCCTCCGAACAGATGGTCGTTGCCTTGGCCACCTTGAATGGTGTCATTGCCGTCATCGCCGTAAACGGTGTCATCGCCGAGACCGGCAATGATGAAATCATGGCCTTCGTTGCCGGCGACGACGATATGGCCAGCACTGGCTGGCCCGGTGGTGCCGTCGGCATAGGTAATGATCTGCGAGGCCGCGTTGAAGTAGTCGTTGATATCGCTGTTTGCGTCGACGTCGGTCAAGCCGACGTCAAGGCCGGCGCCGTCGGTGTCGATGCCGTCGAGCTCGAAGCGCGCATCCTCGCGGATGAACACCTCGCCGTTGACGTGTAACAAACCGGTGTTTTCCATCACCAGGTTGTTGAACTGGTTGTTGATGATCTCATCGCCGAGGTTTGTCCCCATCGGCGTGCGGTAGAGGTAATAGAAGCGATCGCCGTCCTGCTGGCGCTGCGCAAAGTCGAGTATGACGTAACTGAACGTGGTGCCCAGTGGTCCGTCGAATAGCGGACGTTCGGCAAGCCCGCCAATCCACAAATCGATGTCCCAAAAGCCCTGGTCGGCCCCGGTGAACTCCCACTGGCCGGTGCCGGTATTGAAGAACGGCGCGCCTTCCATGAAGGCGAGCGCCTCGTCGTGATTGAGATCCGACGCGTTGAGGTAGGCGTCATAGAGCGCCTGTGCGGCATCGCGGAGAACGTCAATAGTAACGGCGCCATTCTCGTAATCGATGCGGGCCTGAATGATGGCATCGGTCAACGGATTGATGCCGTCGGTCAGGTTCCCATCACCGCGGGCATATGCAGCGATGAAGTTGACGCCGGTCAGCGGGTTCTTGAGGTGGTCGAAAACGTCGGCCCAGCTGGTGTATGGCGCAAGGGCGCTTGAGTTGGTGTTGTTGGTGTTCTGGATGTACTGCTTGTAAAGCTGGTCACGGAACTCGTTCCAGGTCGGCAGGTTCACATCACGCCCGCGGGCGATGTTGATGGTGGCCAGATCGAGCGGCTGTCCGAGCAGGCTCTGCTGCAGGGCCGGCGTAACGAACTCGTCGACCTCATTACCGAGCGTCAGAGTGAGCCCTTGCGCCAATGCCTGTGGCCCGATCTCCTGATAGAGCGTCGGGTTCAGGAACATGTCGAGCAGGCGCAGATCATTCCCTGTGTTGGGATCGGTGACAGCGAATGTCTCGGTCAGCATCGAGTGGCCCAGGCGGAATACGGCCTGGCTGAACTCGAGCGAAACGCCGGGGTTGATATCGGACGAATAGGAAACAAACTCGGGTAGCGCGCCGTAAAGCGTGCCGATGTACTGGTCGATGGCGATGTGGTTGTACTCCGACTCGGTGATGAGCCGGGCCGCCTGGAACAGCCGCTCGCCATTCCACGAGATCGAGGCCAGGGCCGCATCGACGGCACCCTGATTGGCGAAAAATGTCTCGATGGCCGCGGCGTTGCCGGCGAGCCCTGCCACGCCAACTACGTTGCCGAAGCCGGCTGCAATGGCTGTCGTAGTCCAGCCCCCACTCGGATCACCAACCGTGCCATTCAGTACCGTCAGGTCGTTGGCGAGCAGCGCCTCTTTCAACAGCGTGGTCTTGATGTTGACCACCAGGGAATTGTGCTCCTCGTGGAACACATGGTGCACACTGGTGAGGCCGATGTTCTCGTTGGCGCGGCCATCGCCAGTGATGATGTGGGCGTCAAGTGCCGCCTGCATATCGATCTGGACGCCCGGCGTGACGGTATCAGTGTCAATGAACAGATTGAAGTCGATCAGCATATTCTGACCGGTCCGCATTACCGTACCGTCTGCATTGCGCACGAAGGGGTCATCGGCTGCCTGCGGGCCGATGACGACGCTATCCGAACGCCAAAGCGATCCACCGTCCGGGGTGAAAAGAAGCCTGCCGGTCGGGTCGACACGCAGCACCGGCGCGTTCGTCAGATCGTTCAAAGCCGACGTAAATTGGCCGGTCGAGGGATTTATCCCGGGATCGATCAGCTCTATACCAATGCGCAAGGCATTGGTCTTGATGTCGGCCCAGGTCGCGAGACCCTTGGCGTCCACGTCATCGGCGGTGCTCACTGTATCCAATACGGCCGTGTTGCCGGAGACGACCCGTCCTGTCGGATTTCCGCTGGCATCGTACTCGCGGATCAGCGCGTTGACGCTCTGGTGCGAGCCGTAGGTTTGGCTCTGGTCGATGAGCAAGCCGGTCTGGTTGATAAACTGCGGCTTGGAATAGATGTCATCGGCGTTTCCGAGGATGCCGTCCGCACCCGCAGAGTGAAGCGCGTCGTCGCCCGTGCCGAAGATGCCGTCGCCGCCCGCGTCGCCGGCATTGGCGACCGCAGCGCGAGTGAGGGTAATCGCGTAGTCGTCGGCAGTCCCAGGAATGTGATCCGCACCCAGCGCCGCGTCTGCATAAAGCGGATCGTTGGGAGACAGCTTCACATAGATTTTAGCGTTCGAGTCGGTGTCGCGATTAACGAAGTCGAGGCCGTGGTCGAAGAACTGGCCGAATGCGACGAACCAGCCGTTGTAGCGTCCGCCACCGAGCACGCCGGCATTGGCGACAAACGCGGTATCGGTGCCGTTGACGGTGAGGCCCGCAAATTCCGCGCCCGGCAGGCCGTTCGTGGCAACGTCTATGACCGCCGGATTGGCATATTCTCCCGACGTGTACATCGTCGAAACGAGACTAGAGATCAGACGCGGGCTGGCGTCGGTCACCGCGGTGCCCGGGTCGTTGTAGGCTGATACAGGAGCACTCGTGGAGGTTTGCCCGACGCTCAAGTTGAGGAACGGTTGGCTCGCTTGCCCCCATGTCGTGTTGGGCCCCGCAATCCATGCGCCCTGACCGCCATTGGCTGTCGGATCCCAAAAGCCGCCAACGAGATTGTTGTTCGCGCCCGACACCTCGCGCAGACCTGATGGATCGAGCGCGTTCGCCAGCGCTGAATAGTTGAAGATGTCGGTCGCGATGAACTGGCCTGGGTTGTTGGGGTCAGGCTTCAGGTAGTTGATCGTCACCTGGCGGAGAAGGAAGTCGAGATCGCTGCGATTGAGGGTGATGGCCATGAAATTTCTCCAATACAGCAATGATTTACGTTGGGGATCCGGCGGCGCGAGATTTCGCTGCTGCGCCTTGAAGTTGCGTGGCAGACCCGTCGGAGAGGGGGCATTCCGCTCAAAAACAAAACCAGACACGAGCATATTCAGCCGAACCGTCACCGGTGGATATCGGCACCAAGTCGCCGACAACGGGGCACCAATGGCCCAAGGCACAGGAGCGAAAGGTGCCGGGATGCTCAGACCATGGTCCTAGGTGCGTCACCAGCGACCAAGGGCACTTGGTCCCGGCGCAAACACAGCGATGACCCTGCCGTCTCCTCGCATTGAAGACGTCAATTCGGGTCAGACTGGTGATGGAATTTTCTGCGCGAGGCGCGGGCGGCCGTGCTTAAATGTTGCGCTGGCGATTGTTGGTGGAACCGGTGCTGCCACTCGCGGAGCCTGCAACGGCCATGGCGAGTTCCGTGCGGTTGCGGACGCCAATCTTGTGCATGATGCTGGTCATGTGGTGCTTCACGGTCTTGTCACTGAGCTTGAGAAGCCGCGCCACCTCTTTGTTGGTTCGCCCCTGACGCACATGCTCGATGACAACGCGCTCACGCTTGGTCAAGCTGAACAATTTGTCCCGCGCAGTAACGTGACCCGCCTCCCCGCCGTTGCGCATGAGAACACGGGCAGCAAGTGTCGGCGACACATAGCGCGCTCCGCCGCTGATATCACGAAGCGCCCGAACCAGATCTGCCCCGGAAATCCCCTTGACGATGTAACCCCAGACGTTAGCGCCGAGTGCGTTGGCAAGGTCTCGTTCGTCTTCGGAAACAGTAATGATGACAACCTTGACTTGTGGTTTGTCGCAAGCGATGCGCGTCGCGGCGCTGATCCCCCCGCCGGGCAGATGTAGATCGAGGAGTAAAAGGTCGGGCGCATTTTCGCGCGCCATGCGCAGGGCGCAATCCGCCGTATCGCCCTCGGCGACGATGCCGAAGTCCTGGGCGTGATGCAGCACTGCTGCGATGCCCTCACGATAGAGCGGGTGGTCGTCTACAATACCTACGCGGATCGCCCTGTTCACCAGAGCCTCCATTCGAATACAGATTGTTACCCGACATCGACAATCTTTGAACGTCGTCAAGCGCTTATAATCAAGTTTTTTCTTGTTGAACTCCGCAGCTTAGAATGAACTAATAACACTTAATCATAACTCTGCGTATTTCTGCCGGCAAGCCCCCTTGGCCACTCACCCGTCCTCAAATTAGAGCTGCCCATTTGACTGATCAATTGCGGATGCCAAGATTATTCGGCTTCATCGATTTGAAGGCTCGGCGGCCAAGCGCTTTGGCAGCCGCGGGGCTCGCATGGTGGAGACGGCTATCGCTGGTACGCCAGTTCGCGTTGGCTGCAGTACCCCTCATCACAATCGGCTTTGGCATCACCGGCAACTGGATGGGCCAACGCGTGAAGAACGCTGTGCTCGATGGCGAGGCGGCGGCCATTGCGTTGATGGTGGACAGCATCGTCAAGCCGCTCTCCCAAGAACTGGTGGATCGGCAGCAGCTTTCTGCTGAGACCAGCCAACGGCTAAAATCACTCTTGTGGTCGGACATCGACAGTCGCATCGTCCTTTTCAAGCTCTGGCGTTTCGATGGCACTGTCGTCTTCAGCGACAAGACCGAATTGATCGGACAGAAGTTTTCCAGTACGGACAACTTTCAACGAGCGCTGGAGGGCCGGATCGTTTCCGCCTACGAAACCGCCCCCCATGAGAGCGACTACCGCGATCGCCGTCCGCACGGAGCGATACTCGAAGTTTATGCCCCGATCCGCGCCGACACGAGCAACAAAGTCATTGCAATTGCCGAATACTACATAGCCAACAAGGAACTCGAGTCCGAGGTCGGGCGGGCCGTTGCATGGAGCTGGCTCTTGCTGGCAGGCGTCAGCGCCGCCATCACGGCCTCACTGCTGGCAATCGTCCACGCCGGCAGCCAGACCATCGAGCGACAGCACGCCGATCTGGAACGGCAGATTGTGGACCTCGAGCAGTTGTCGCAATCCAACCGCAGCCTGATCGAGCAGGTATCGAGTGCGCAACTCCGCTCGGCTACGATCAACGAACGTGTGTTGCGTCGCATCGGAGCAGATTTGCACGACGGCCCCGCCCAGCTCCTGAGCTATGCACTGCTGTTCAGTCCTGCCGCCGATGACAGCGCCAGCAAATCCCGACGCGAGGAGACGGCGCTACGTGTGCGCACGGCATTAACCGACGCGCTGCGCGATATCCGTGCCATCTCTGCGGGCCTGCTGCTGCCCGAGATGAGTTCCGCAAGCCTTGCCGAGGTCGTGCAGGCGGCGATCCAAATGCATACCAGCCTGACGAACACGAAAGTCGCTTCGACGATTTCTATCCCCGATACGCAAGTCCCTGATCGTGTGAAGGTGAGCACCTACCGGTTCGTGCAGGAAGCTTTGACCAATGCCTACAAGCATGCCGGCGGTCGCGGCCAGTCCGTGCGAGCGGTATGCGAGGGCGATCAAATGCTGCTCGAAGTATCGGACCAAGGTCCAGGATTGCAGGTCGACCACAATCAACGTCACAATGAGGGGCTTGGGTTGATCGGTTTAAGGGATCGGATCGAGAACCTCGGCGGCCACTTCGAGTTCAGGTCGTCGCCGTCGGGCTCGACTCTATCGGCACGCTTCAACCTAAAGCAGGTCTGGCAGGCGGACGTTGGCGATGTCGGTCGCGATCACAATAGCAGTGGTTGATGATCACCCGGTGTATCGAGCCGGAGTAGTAGAGCTGTTTCGCGGTGAGCCCGGTTTCCACGTCGTTGCCGAAGGTGACTCGGCCATAGCGGCTATGCGCATCTGCGCGGCCGTCGTCCCCGACGTGCTGGTCATGGACATCTGCATGCCAGGAGATTCACTGGCCGTCGCCCGGGAGATTTCATTGGTGATGCCGCAGACGCGCATCATGATGCTCACCGTCGTCGATGACGACGCCGTCGCCACCGCGGCACGCGACGCAGGCGCAGCCAGCTATGCCCTGAAGGGTATCGCGGGACCAGATCTCGTTCGCGCGATCCGATCATTGGTCACGGGCGAGGCCCTGATCGGGCCGTCGCAGGCAGAGCGCCTTTTGCGCGAGGACCGTGCAATTTCAAACAGCGATATGCCCGTGGGATCGAGGCTCGCGTTACGAGACAGGGAGTTGCTCGAGGTTATTGTGCGGCGCGGCACACCAGAAGAAGCCGCCGAGGAGCTCGGGCTCGACCTGCCAACGCTGATGGACTTCCTGTACAACCTGCAGGCCATGCTGCAGATTCGATTTCACAGTAACGCATTCCAACGGTCAGCCGGTTCGTATCGATTGCACTGATTGGCCGTTGGCGATCCATTGCCGGGCAATGTTCGACCGATGTATCGCGGGCTGTCAGTCTCAACGAATAACGATCAAGCATCCCTACCGATCGGCGATGATGGTCGCGATGGCCGAGTGTCCGCCGGCACGCGCGATGTCAGCGGCCTGCTCGCGCCGCTCGTTGCGAAGCCGCGGGTCGGCCCCGTTCTCGAGCAGCAACCGAACAAACGGCAAATCCCCCAGATTGGCGGCCAGCATCAACGCCGACATGCCATGTGTGTTGCGGTGATTGACCGAGGCGCGCTTCATGATGAGGTCGCGGCCGATCGCTTCGTGTCCCTTGCTGGCGGCCAGCATGAGCGCCGTATTGCCGGAAAGATCGGCGCCATCCAGTTCGGCTCCGGCAGCAAGCAACATCCGGACAATGGACGCGTGTCCACCCAGGGCCGCCCGGTGCAGCGGCGTCGCTTTCGCGTCATCGTTAATCCTCACGTCGCTGCCGGCCCCAAGCAAGGCGCTGACGGCCGCTTCGTTACCGCGGTCCGCCGCAAGCCACAGGGCTGTCCGACCCTTGCCGTCCTTGCCGTTGATCGCGTCCCTGCCGGGAGCGAGTTCAGCTACGAGCCCCGATGGACACGAAGCGGCGGCTACGTGAAGGACTGTGGCGCCTGTCGCGTCTGTGAACGCCGTCGTCTTGCTGCCCTTGAACAGTCGCACAACTTCGCTGTGGCAGGAGCGAGCCGCCGCCATGATGGCGATCTCTCCGCGCTTGCTCTTCAGGTGCGGATCGGCGCCCGCGTCCAGAATGATGCGAACGACATCGGCATGACCTGCCATTGACGCTGCAATGAGGGCGGTCATCCCGTCTCGGTCGGCTGCATTGACGACGGCACCCGTTTTCAACAGCAGTTTGGCGATACCTGCATGACCGGCTTCCGCCGCGCGAATGAGCGCCGTGCGGCCATCGGCATCGCTTGCGTCGGGCTTATCGCCTTGTGCGAGAAGTTTTGCCACGACCGGCTCGAGCCCACGTTGTGCCGCTTGCAGCAAGGCAGGCTCCCCTGCCGCAGTAGTCGAGACACGATTGCGGACATCGCCAGCCGGCTCGACGCGGGCCGACCAGGCGGGCGCAGGCTTGACGGTGTCTGAACCGGATTTGGACCTGAGGTGCGACAAAGCTGCGACGGCGTCGGCACTGCCCGCGTTGACAGCCTTTTCAAGAACGACTCGTGCAGCTGCGGGATCGCGTTTGGTGCCGTAGCCTTCCTCGTAGAACCCTGCCAGCTCGATCATTGCTTTGATGTTGCCGCCATCGGCCGCGCGTCGCATGAGTGCGAAGGCGCGCTCGGGGCCGGCGTTGCGAACCCGACCCGCGCGGATGAGCGCTGCAAGCCTGTATTGCGCCGCGGCATCCCCGCGTTCCGCCTTCTCGCCGAGCAGTTGCGATGCGCGCTCGAAGTTGCCGATACGCAGGGCGGATTCCACCTCTCCACCACCGCTGCTGCCCGACGCAGCCACCGCGCTCCGCCAGGGCGCCAACAGGCACCCGATGAGGAGAATCGCAATGGCGAAATTCCAATCAGGCCGTGCCATGCTTGGCCTCCATTGTGATCCCCATGCTCTTGAGGAACTTGCTCGGTGGCAGGCCGCCGGCGCAGACGATGACCGCCTCGTTGGCGATTGCCTCACGGGCGCCGTCGGACTCGAGTTCGACCCAATCGCTGCCGATTGCCTTCACCTCAGAGCCAAGCCGAAGGTCGATCTGGCCAGACTTTGCAGCGGACTCCACGCGACTGCGGTTTTTCGCCTTGGCTCTGGATAATGCCTCACCGCGATAGCTCAGCGTCACACGCGTTCCAGGCTCTGCCGCAATTTCGGCTGCCGCCTCGAGCGCGCTGTCTCCTCCGCCGACCACAAGCACCTGCTTGCCGCGGTACTGCGCCGGATCGCTCAGCCGATAGACGACCTTGGTCTGTTCCTCACCGGGAACGTCGAGCTTGCGCGGCGTACCACGTCGGCCGACCGCCAGCAGCACTGTGGCTGCACGCCGCACACCAGCCCCAGTCTGCACTGAGAAGCCGTTTCCATCGGCGTCGACACGCTCGACACGTTCACCATAGACGATCGGCAGTGGATGGCGGCGGAGCACATCCGCCCAGAACGAGAGCAGCTTCTCCTTTGAGACTTCCCTGAACCGCATCTTGCCGACAAGCGCGAGTTCGATCGGCTGCGTCATCACGATTTTACCGCGCGGAAAGTGCGCGACGGTGCCGCCAAACGTCTCCTGCTCGATGATGACAAAGCGCAAGCCGATTGCCATTGCCGCGAGGCCAGCCGATAGTCCTGCCGGTCCTGCCCCAACGATGATGAGATCGCAGTCGGGGTGACGCCGCTGTTGAGCTAGGGCCCTGATGCCAACGATCGCTTGTCGTCCCTGCTCGATCGCATTTCTGATGAGACCCATGCCGCCCAGTTCGCCGGCGATAAAGATGCCTCGGACGTTGGTCTGGTAATCCGTGCCTACATCCGGAATATCGACGCCCCTCTTCTCGGTGCCGAACACGAGCGTGATCGCGTCGAACGGGCAGGCCGCCTTGCAAGCACCATGGCCGATGCAGTTGGCACCCTCGATCAGCCGCGCCTTGCCGTTGAGCAGGCCAATCACCTCACCTTCCGGGCACGCACGCGCGCAGGCGCCGCAGCCGAGACAACGGCCAAGATCGATAAGTGGATGCAGAGACGCAGGTTCGTTCAGCCCATCACGAATCGACGCCTGATAAAGCTCCGCAGACCTGTGCTCCTGCCGGCGTTGCGACCGCGCGTAAAGGAGCCAGATTGCAAACAGCGGAACGACATAGGCGACGATGGCGGCAGTCGACATTGCAGTTCAATCCGCTTTGCTTGGCGTCGATTGTTTGGGATTCGCGTTGGATGCCGGTCCGGACCGACTTGCAGCTTCATCGCGCGCGGCCTTCAAATCCAGACGATCGGGAGCTGTTGCGAGCGCCATGTCATAAGCCGACACGGCATCGGCCGGTCGCCCGATGCTCATGTATGACCAGCCGAGCGTTCGCCAGCCCTCGACATCGCCAGGGGTCGACTTGAGGCGCTGTTCCAACCTTTCGATCATCGTTGCGACGTCGGGCAGGCCCGCCTGCGGTTCAATCGGAGTTTGAACGGGAGCCGGCATCGCGACCCCGGCCGAAGCGAGATAGGATTCGATGCGAGCAACATCCCCATCCCGCGCGGCAAGGTCTGCTGCCACCGTCCTCGGCAGGCCCTGCCCCGCATCCTGCCTGAGCCAATAAGCGCTTGCGCTTATGGCAAGCAAAGCGAGGCTAAGCGTGACAACGCCTGCAAGGTCTCGCGCGCCACGAGATGTCGTGCTGCTGGTGGACCATGGTGCAAATGTCGCTGCTTGCCCGCGCCATGGCAGACCTGCCGAACGATATGGCCACACAATCGCAAGCGAGACCAGCGATCCGGCCAGCAGGCCAGCTGCAAACTCTGTCATTGAGTGCCCTCGAGCGAAGGTAATGAATCAGGCGTGCGCGACAAAGTCTGAATTGAGAACCCTTTCAATGCGGCTCTTTTTTGTTTTGCTGAAAAGCTTCCAAACCGCCTGAATTGCATAAAATCAGCATTTCTACGCGACACACTTGAAACATATTCAACCGGTCCCATCCGCTCCTTCGAACGGGGGCAGATGAACGCAGCAATTGACTGGAATGGGGGGCGGATGGAACTCAGCGTCGGCTTCGGCGAAGCCCGCGGGAGCGCAACAGGATATGAGCGGCGGCGGTCGCGCGGTAGCGGTATTGGGCAGCGAGCGGGCAGAACTGCGTCATGGCTGATCTACTCGGCGCTGCTCGCCGCGCTCCTGTATTACGGTTGGCTGCTGCGCGGCGAACGGCATTTGACGCCCGAGTACGGGCTCGGCTACTGGCTCGGCATTGCTGGTGCCACAGCCATGCTGTTGCTGCTCATATATCCACTGCGCAAACGCTATCGGTTCCTGCAGTTTCTCGGCTCGGTGCCGTTCTGGTTCAGATTCCACATGGCCCTCGGTTTGTTCGGGCCGACGCTCATTCTCCTGCACTGCAACTTCAAATCGGAATCGCTCAATGCGACGGTTGCGCTCTATTCCATGCTGGTGGTCGCCTGCAGCGGCCTTGTCGGACGCCTGCTCTACGGCCATGTCCATTCGACGCTGAGTGGAAAGCGGCTGGCGGCAACCAGCTTTTTCGAATCAACAGAGGTCGCGTCCGATACAGAAGGCGGGAACCACGGCTTTCGGCTGAGCCCGCGCTCCATGGCGCGCATGACGGATCTGACCCAGGCAGCACTCGCTCCCAAGCGTGGACTGCTCTCGGCGATCGGGCACGCTTGGCTGGTCCGCTGGCAGTCGCGACAACTGTCGAGGTCTATCGGCCGCGAGACTGCTACGCTCTCATCGCGACTTGCGAAATCAGGTGCGGCACCACGTCGCCAGATCAAACAGGCGCGTCGAAATTTCGAGCTCATCACTGAGACACATCTCAAAGCGGTGCGTCACGGGGCGGAGTTGGCAATCTACGAACGCTTATTTGCCTTGTGGCACTTCCTTCATCTGCCGCTTTTCCTGATGCTCGTCATTGCGGCAATCGTGCATGTCATCGCCGTGCATCTCTATTGAGGACAGCGACCGTGCCGTGGCTGAGAGGAATACTGGCCGCTCTGCTGATGGCGGCAGCGACGGGCAGCATCGCGGCCCAGACTCTGTTTGAAAAACTCGTCATGCCAGGGCCGTTGGCCAAGGCCCATGAGAAGTACGAGAAGGAATGCAACAAGTGTCACACGCCGTTCCGCCGTGAAACACAATCGACGCTTTGCCTCGACTGCCACGACAAGGTGGCTTCCGACCGCAAGCAATCCCGCGGATTCCATTCCAAAAACCCGCATGCTGCCAAGAGCGAGTGCCGGCACTGCCACGCCGAGCACAAAGGCGCGGGTGCCGACATTACCGGCCTCGACACCGCTACGTTCGATCACCGACAAACGGAGTTCTTGCTCAAGGAAAAACACGCAACCGTCACCTGCAACGGCTGCCACAAGCGCGGCGAAGCCTATCGCAAGGCCCCGTCGAAATGCGTCGCCTGCCATAAGGCAAGCGACGCGCACAAGGGTCGGCTAGGCGAGGACTGTCAGTCGTGCCACAGCGAATCGTCATGGCGCAAGGCGAAGGAATTCGATCACCAGAAAACCAAGTTCCCGCTGGTCGACGCACACAAGAAAGTGGCGTGCGACAAGTGTCATGCCGGCGAACAGTACAAGGGTGTGCCGACCTCATGCTCTGGATGTCATAAGTGGCAAGACGTGCATAAGGGGGCCTATGGCATGCGTTGTGAGGCCTGTCACGCGCCGAGCAAGTGGAAAACCATCCGCTTCAATCACGACCGCGACACCAAGTTTCCGCTCAAGGGGGTCCACCGCGAAGCCAAATGCGAAAGCTGCCATCGTGACGCGCTCTATTCAGTCAAGCTCCCGATGACCTGCAACGGCTGCCATGGACAACAAGATCCTCACAAGGGGTCGCTCGGCACGAATTGTGCGAAGTGCCATAACGAGGCGTCCTGGCACTCGAGCGTTGCATTCGAACACGATCTGACACGCTTCCCGCTGATCGGCCTGCATGCGGCTGTCGGATGCCAAGCCTGCCATCAATCAAAGGCCTATCGCGAAACTCCACGCTCCTGTTCGGGTTGTCATGAGGATAAGCACCACCGCGGACGAGTGGGACAAGCATGCGGACAATGCCATACGCCGAACGGCTGGGATCGGTGGACGTTCAATCATGCGCGTGATGCGAAGTTTGAATTGACCGGACGGCATGCCTCGCTCAACTGCCACGCCTGCCACAAGGAGCAGGCGACGGCAAAAGTCACCGCGCCCAAGGCCTGCATCGCCTGTCATGCTCGCGATGATGTCCATCATGGATCGTTCGGAACAACGTGTGAGAACTGTCACAGCACCGAAACTTTTCGTGACGTTCGCTTCCGGCGTTGAACTCATTTTGAGGCCAGGAAACTGCAAATCTAGAAATTTCAATGTTTGCCTGTTTTCCGAAACATCGACCACGCAATCCCGGATGTCTGAGCACAACAAAATTCAGTCACACTGAATACCATTCTCAAGCCTCGGGGACAGGGGATGGTTTTCCGGGGGAAATGCGATGAAAGAACATTTTAACACGTCGCGAATTCCGCGACTGCTCTGACCATTCGCTCGCAATCAAATAGCGCGAGACCTCGTCCGCCGGTCATGCCAGCGGCAGAGTTCGATCGCTCGCGACAGATGCCAATGAATGCGATGCCAATGAACGCGTCAGAAACAATATCGCCAACGATGTCGTCCGCAGGTTATTTGCGGCGCTTTCTCCTCGCCGGTTTGATGGCGCTGGCGTGCGTCTTTGCATGCGTACCCGCTTCCGCACAGTCGATCTCGCCTTGGCGGTTCGATCATGACGCTACAGGCTATCCTTTAACGGGTGCACATCGCGCTGCGCCTTGTGAAAGCTGCCACACGACAGGGCGCTTCAAGGGAACGCCGACGCGATGCAGCAGCTGCCACAACGGCAGGACGGCGACAGGTCTATCGCGCGGCCATATCCAGACCAATGCCTCGTGTGAGACGTGCCATCGCAGCACGTCCACGTTCACTGATGCCCGTATGGATCACACTGGCGTCACATCCGGCTGTGCTCAATGTCACAACGGCGCCATCGCGATTGGACAGCCCGCGACCCATATGAAGACGTCGAGTGCGTGCGAAACCTGCCACGCATCGACTTCAAGCTTCTCCAGAGCGCGTCACGATCACACTGGCATCACGTCCGGCTGCGCCACCTGCCACAACGGCACCACGGCACGCGGCAAGAGCCAGGGCCACATTGCCACGACCGCGCCGTGCGAGACCTGTCACAAGAGCACGACGAGTTTTGCTGGCGCGCGCATGGATCACACCGGCATCACAGCAGGCTGCGCCACCTGCCACAACGGCACAACGGCACGCGGCAAGAGCCAGGGCCACATTGCCACGACCGCGCCGTGCGAGACCTGTCACAAGAGCACGACGAGTTTTGCTGGCGCGCGGATGGATCACACCGGCATCACTGCGGGCTGCGCCACCTGCCACAACGGCACCACGGCAACCGGCATGCCGTCTGGGCACGTCGCGACGACGGCACCGTGCGAGACCTGTCACAAGAGCACGACGAGCTTTGCTGGCGCGCGCATGGATCACACCGGCATCACTGCGGGCTGCGCCACCTGCCACAACGGCACCACGGCAACCGGCAAGCCGTCTGGGCACGTCGCGACGACGGCACCGTGCGAGACCTGCCACAAGAGCACGACGAGCTTTGCTGGCGCACGGATGGACCACACCGGCATCACAGCGGGCTGCGCCAGCTGCCACAACGGCACTAAAGCGATCGGCAAGCCGTCTGGCCACATCGCCACGACCGCACCGTGCGAAACGTGCCACAAGAGCACGACGAGCTTTGCTGGCGCGCGGATGGATCACACCGGCATCACGTCCGGCTGCGCCACCTGCCACAACGGCACTAAAGCAATCGGCAAGCCGTCTGGCCACATCGCCACGACCGCACCGTGCGAGACCTGCCACAAGAGCACGACATCGTTCGCCGGCGCGCGCATGGATCACACCGGCATCACCTCGGGCTGCGCCAGCTGCCATAACGGCACTAAAGCGATCGGCAAGCCGTCTGGCCACATCGCCACGACCGCACCGTGCGAGACCTGCCACAAGAGCACGACATCGTTCGCCGGCGCGCGCATGGATCACACCGGCATCACCTCGGGCTGCGCCACCTGCCACAACGGCACAACGGCACGCGGTAAGAGCCAGGGCCACATTGCCACGACCGCGCCGTGTGAGACCTGCCACAAGAGCACGACGAGCTTTGCTGGCGCACGGATGGACCACACCGGCATCACAGCGGGCTGCGCCAGCTGCCACAACGGCACTAAAGCGATCGGCAAGCCGTCTGGCCACATCGCCACGACCGCACCGTGCGAAACGTGCCACAAGAGCACGACGAGCTTTGCTGGCGCGCGGATGGATCACACCGGCATCACGTCCGGCTGCGCCACCTGCCACAACGGCACTAAAGCAATCGGCAAGCCGTCTGGCCACATCGCCACGACCGCACCGTGCGAGACCTGCCACAAGAGCACGACATCGTTCGCCGGCGCGCGCATGGATCACACCGGCATCACCTCGGGCTGCGCCAGCTGCCATAACGGCACCACGGCAACCGGCAAGCCAACCAACCACCTGCCAACGACCACGCCATGCGAATCCTGCCACCGCAGCACGGTTTCATTCAGCAGCGCCAGCATGAATCACACAGGCATCGTCGCCGGCTGTGCCAACTGCCACAATGGTGTCTACGCGCAAGGCAAACCCAACGACCACCCGCGCACGTCGTCGCCATGCGAAAGCTGCCACCGCAGTACCAGGAGTTGGGATTGATGATGCGCCCGTGGACATCCGACATTTTCCCTCGCGCGTCATCCCTCACGCACATGACGCGGGTTGTCTGCGCTGTTGCAGCAATCACGTCAGCGATGACGAACACGGCGAAGGGTGAACCGGTCGTTGATCGCGCGCTGAGCGAGGTGCAGGTCCACGAGGGCAAGGGATGTGTGCGCCTGCGGATAGGCTTCAATTTCCGCGTCCGCTATTCGGGCCACGTTCCGACCGGGAAGGGAAGCTCGCTCACGGTTCAGGTCCGCGCCATCGATCGCGTCGAAGCCCTCGCCATGAGCCAGTTGAAGCGCGAGGCGCTGCGCCCGCTCTCGACGAGCGTCGGTCGTGTCCAATCAATCGAGTTCGACGTGGCCGGTAGCCTCAATCCCAATGTCCGGCTCGAGCTCGACCGGCCGCTGAACATCGACGCCGCTCAAGGTGCCGATTTCACCAGCATCGTCATTTCACTCGCCGATCCGCGCACCAAAGTCGCGTGTCCACCGACCTTCCCCGCAGGTGCCGCATGGCAAACCGAAGTGACGCGCAATGAGCCGGGTCCTTTCGCGGATCAAGGCGGTCGAATTTCTGTTCGCCGCGGGACAGGAGTTGCCTCGGCGGAAGTAGAGCGCGCTGTCGGCGCCATGGTCGACGAGTCTCGCGCCGCAATTCGCAAGGGCCGGCACAAGGAAGCGATTGCCTCGCTCAGTTCCGCGCTCGCCAAGCCCGAGAACAAGTACAGCCGAGAAGTGCAGGAGTTGCTTGGCACCGCCTATCAGAAATCGGGAGACCTCGCCGCGGCCCGTGCCGAGTTCGAGGACTACCTGCGTCGCTATCCCGAGGACGATGACACCCGGCGCGTACGCCAGCGCCTGCGCGGCATTCTCACCGCGCTCGGCGAGCCGCCGCCAAAGTTGCGCGAGGCCGACGGACGCCGCGATGGAAAGCAGGTAAGCGACGATGGCCGCTGGTCTGTTTCGGGAAGCCTATCCCAGTTCTACCTGCGCAATGACAGCTTCAGGTCGTTGCGTGACCCCTCATTGCCGCCCGAAGTCAATCCCGATCCCGACCAGCACCGCGTCCACCAGAACACGCTTCTCACCGGGCTCGATGTGTCTGCGGCGTGGGCCAATCCCTATGGCAAATACAAGTTCCGGTTCTCAGGCACAGAGGAGCACGATTTCTCCGGCAACGATGGCGAAATCGTCGGCGTGGCCTCCCTGTTCCTGGAGGCGACGCTCCGCGACTACGACATCACAGCGCGCGTCGGCCGCCAGACGCAGAGCGCCAACGGCGTTCTCGGGCGCTTCGATGGCGCGGAGATCGTGTGGCGCGCAACCGACCTCGTCCGATTTGGGCTGGTGGGCGGCTCACCGGTATGGAGTCGCCACGACGAGCCATTCAAGGATGAAAAGTATTTCTACGGCGCTCACGTCGGCTTCACTCCGATGCCGGGGCTAGACATCAGCCTCTACGCCATCGAGCAGCAGGCCAACGACATGATCGACCGGCGCGCGATCGGCAGCGATCTACGTTATCTCAGCCCATCGCTTTCGGTCTTTGCCACGCTCGACTACGACATCCACTTCAACGAGGTGAACCTTGCGTTGGTCAATGCCAGCTGGACGTTGCCGAGCAAGACGGTCGTCTATGGATCGATCGATCATCGCAAGTCGCCGTTCCTTACGAGCTGGGCCGCGTTGCAGGGACAGCCGTTTCTGACGTTGTACGACATGCTGAAGCAGCATTCGGAGGAGGAGATCTACCGGTTTGCCGTCGACCGCACGGCAGACTACAACTCGGCGAGTATCGGCATATCGCACCCATTCAACGACCACTGGCAGGCGACGCTGGACGTCACATGGACCAATGCATCCGCGACTCCCGGCTCCGGCGGAGTGCCCGGGCAGGAGGGAACGGGCGATGAATTCTATTACGCGGCCCAGCTCATCGGCACCAACCTGACGACGGAAGGCGACATGTTGATCGCCGCGATCCGGATGGCCGACAGGCAGCTCACCAACCTCTACGTGATCGACGCCCAGGTTCGCTATCCCGTCACCGAGCAATTGCGGCTGGCCCCGCGCCTGCGCCTGGGCTATCTGACCGGCAACGACGCGCTGGATCTGACCGAATATACGGTCCAGCCATCCTTCCTTCTCGACTATGCAATTACGCGAGACTGGCATTTCGAAACGGAAATCGGTGTCAACTGGACTCACCGCGAGATCGGTGGCGCGACCGAAGACGATACCGAGTTGTTCTTTACCGTCGGCTACCGTCTGGATTTCTATGCCGATGCGGAGCGCAGCTGTCTCCTGCCTATGCTCGCCTGCCAGCAGCAGCGCGTCAGGTAGCAGGTCCGGTCCGATCGGAGCAAGCAACGAGCGACTTGCATTGACACTGCTCCACGTGTCGCCCGCTCGCCAGTAGGCGCATTCCAAACATCACCGTTCGCGCATCGAGCGGCGCATCTGCTCGACGAGCGGCTTGCTCAGATACTCGAACATCGTGCGCTCCGTGGTTTTGATCAGCGCTTCCGCCTGCATGCCGGCCTGAAGTTTCAGGCCATCGAGCCTTGCAAGCTCCGTGGCGCTAATTGCAACCCGAGCCGTGTAGTATTGCTCCTGCGTCTTGTCATCTTTCGTGACATCGGCAGACAGGCGCGACACGACGCCCATGACGAGCGGTGTCGTTCTGCGGTTGAAGGCATTGATACGGACGACGGCCTCCTGGCTCATCTGCAGTTGATCGATGTCGTGAGGCTTGATGCGCACCTCGAGCTCGAGGTCCTCATCCTGCGGAACGATCAGCATCAATGGCTCCGCCGCCGTTACGACCCCGCCCACGGTATGCACCGACAGCTGATGCACAATGCCATTGATCGGCGCACGAATTTCGACGCGAGCCAGCTGATCGCTCGCGGCAATCTTCTTTTCATTCTGTTGCGCCAGCTCTGCCTGAGCCTCACGCAGTTCCTTCGTCGTCTCAGCGCGCAACTCGTCATCGAGACTTACAATCTGCAGCTCGGTCTCGATGATCCTGCCTTCGATCTGGGCGTTGGAGGCCTCGAGCTGCGCCTTCTGTCCGTCGACATTCACGGCATCACGCTCGATGGCGTTAATGCGCTGCAGCGATACCAGATTCCTCTCCTTCAGAGATCGCAGGCTCGTCAGCTCATCCCGGGTAATCCGGGCGAGCTTGGACTTCGCGTCCAGGTCGGCGCGGACGCTCGCTGCCTCCGAGCGAAACTGTTCGACACGCTCGCTCAGTCTTTGCTTGCGCAGCAGGTGCGACGACTTGCGGGCATCGAAGAGAGCCAGCTCCGTGGACAGTATGCGGCCGACCTGCTCATCGTTCCGGCGCTTCTCGAGCTGGGGTGGGAAGGTGGGTAATGCCGCATATCCCAATCGTTCGGCTTCCAGCCGCGCTGATTTCGATTCCAGCTCGTCGATCTTCTTTTGAATGCCCTCCAGAGTGGCGCGCATCACCGTTTCATCCAGCCGCACGACAACGTCGCCCTTCTTGACGATCCCGCCTTCGTCGACCAGCAATGCACCAACGACGCCGCCGGTCGGATGCTGGACCTTGCGAACGTTCGAGTTGACGACGAATTGTCCGGGAGCGACGACTGCCCCGTCGATCGGCGCGCGTGCCGCCCATACACCGAAGGATATGCCGAACAGGCCTATGACCATTGCACCGCGCATGGCCAGAATGCGCAATGCTCGGGCGTTGTCGAGCTGTGTGTCGGGGTTCATTTGGTGGACCGTCGCTTTTTTGCCAACTGCCTTCGCGGAACTCTGACTCGCCGCCGCGCGTGAGCCGGGACTGTGGGCGTTATCCTGCTGCCTGCGGCGTCGAACTGCGCCCTCGCTCATCGTTGCCGCGCGCACGTCCCGTCACTTCGCTACGCGAGGTATCTACGAGCTTCGGCAGGATTTCCTCGGTGCGCCCGAACTCCTCCAATCGTCCGTCGTAGAGAACCGCGATGTGGTCCACCGCGCGGATCATCGCTGTTCGGTGCGTTATGATGATGACGATGCCATTGCGTCTGCGCACCGAAGCAATCGCTTCATTGAGGGCCTGATCGCCTTTGCCATCGAGATTCGAATTGGGTTCGTCAAGCACAACGAGAAAAGGATCGCGAAATAGTGCCCGTGCGAGCGCTATCCGCTGACGCTGTCCCCCTGACAGCTTCGTTCCGGAGTCGCCAATGCGCGTATCATAGCCTTTGGGCAACTGCAGGATGACCTCGTGAGCGCCGGCTTTGATGGCAGCATCGACAATTTCAGCGTTCGGTGCGTCGGGATAGAAGCGAGAAATGTTCTCGCCCACCGTACCATCAAACAGTTCGACGTCCTGGGGCAGATAGCCGATGAACCGGCCAATGTCGTCTTCGGGGTATTGCGCAATCGCAGCGCCGTCGAGACGGACTTCGCCAATCATTGGCGGCCAGACGCCGACGATCGCTCGAGCGAGCGTCGATTTTCCGGCAGCGCTTGGACCAAAAAGCGCGAGCGCCGAGCCGGCCTTGAGGGTGAAGCTGATGCCCTTGACGATACGTCTTTCGTCGCCGGGCGCGCAGACGACGACATTATCGACTGTCAGCGAAGCGCATGGCGCGGGAAGTGACGTCTTGCCACGTCCAAAGTCGCCGGCCGCCATGAGCGTCTTGAGCCGATTGTGGCTTTCTCGCGTGGCGACAAAATTGCGCCAGTGCCCGATTGCGAGCTCTATCGGAGCCAGCGCGCGCGACATCATGATCGATGCTGCAACGATGGCGCCTGAGGAGACGACGTCATGGATCGCCAGATAGCCGCCCAATCCGATCATGACACTTTGCAGGGCGAGACGCAGAACCTTCACCCATGACTTGAGAGCCGCATGGAAATTTCCGGTCGACACAGTCTCGCTTAGCGCGCTGCGGCTGACGTCAAACCAGCGTTCCCTCAAATTCTTGCGGAACCCCATCGCCAGCATCGCCTCGGCATTTCGGCAACTGGCTTCCAGCAACGCATTTCGCTTCTGAGCCAGCAGCATCGCACTCTTGGCGGTCTTGCGCGACACCACTTCCAGTGTCACCGTCATAGCGATGATGAGCACGCCGCCTGCGACTGCAAGCCAGCCAAGCCAAGGATGAAGAAGAAAGCAGCCGGCGAGAAATATCGGCATGAACGGCATGTCGAGAACGGCAATAGGGCCGCCGCCAGCCAGGAAGCCACGGACGCGCTCGAGGTCCCGGACCGGCTGCAGCGCCTGAGCATTGTTTGCGCCGCGCAACGCCAGCGCACTCGCCGCTGCGAATGCGGATGGTGACAGTGCAAGCTCGTAGGCGACGCCGAGATGAACGAGCATGCGACTGCGTATCGATTCCAGCAGCCCCTGGACCGCATATGCGATTGCCGCCAGCAGCGACAGCGCTAGGAGTGTATCGACACTGCGGCTGAGAAGGACACGATCATAGAGCTGCAACATATAGATCGCGCCGGTCAGCATCAAAATGTTGATGCCGGCGGAAAACACGCCGATGACGAGAAACCAGCGCTTGGTCGACCTGACGGCATCGGCGACCTCGGGCGCGCTCGTCCTGGCTCCTGTCTGCCTGCTCACGTCAAACTCCTTCCCCGCCGCGATGATATGCGCAACGTTGCCTCGTTCGCGTTCACGAATGGGCCAGGCAGAGACATGCAATGTCCCATTTCGAGAACTCGCGGGGCAATCCCGGCGTGCGGCAGTTCATCCCTCGCAAGAACCGTGCTCGACGGCCGCCTCACACTGTCGATTGCGATGCATACCAAAGCTGCTCGGCAAGACTGCCGCCATAGGTATCGTGGTAGCCGTCGTCGCTGCAATCCACAGGACATGTCACGTCGACGCTGGCCGCATCATCGTCAGAGACCGTGTAGCCGTTAGCTTCTGCGGTAACGATTGCATAGTTGTCGAGGTCGAGATCGCCAGTGCATTTCTCGATGTAGCACGTGAAGAATCCGACCTGGTACGTTTCCGTGACGACATTGCGAGCAGCCTCGAGCTCGTCGGCGGTTACGACATGGCGGAGGGTGTACGTCCACGTCTCGCCGACGTCGAGAATGCCGTTCTGAAGGCCGCTCTCGACGATCGTGAGATTGGGATCGTCAGGAGAATCGTCGAGCACAATCGGGGCGTCGTCCTCGAAATAGTCCGTCAATGTTACGTTCGTCAGGCTCACGTTGCCCGTGTTGCTGACCACGAACTGATAAGTAACGACATCGCCAGAGGTATCCACGACGCCATCGACATCGGTCGAACCATCTGCGTTCTTTACCGACTGTACGGATTTGTCCAATGAAAGAGAGGCAACGTCGACCGTTGCATCATCGGTATCACTGACAGTTTCCCCATCGTCGTCCTCCGCCGTCACGGTCGCGACATTGGTAATGCTGACGGCGTCCGCCGGGTCGATCTGTTTCGTAACCGAATACGTCCAGGTCTCTCCCTGCTCCAACAGGTTGTCCTCATTTCCTCCACTCTTCACAACCGTGCCGGTAACCAGAACATCGAAATCGTCGGATGCGTCTGCGGGTGTCCCATTGTCATCGACGAGAGAAATTATGGTAAGCGGATCTGTCGGCGATGCGCTGGTATTTGAAACCTCGTAAGTGAAGGTAACGAGACCGCCGCTCTCAGTTATCACGACTGGATTTGCCGACTTGACGATCGTGATCGACGGAGCGACCGGCGTCACGTTGAGCGTCGCCGTGTCGGTGTCGCTCGCCGCGCTGCCTTCGTCGTCGACCGCGTTGACCGTCACCGTGTTGATGTACGGGTCCTGACCCGCCTGGCCGTCGTCCAGCGTCAGCGCAACGCCCGTCACCGTGAACGTCACGCTCGCCCCCGGCGCCAGCGTCAGGCTGCCGCCATTGGCCGTCTGGAACGCCGCCAGCAGCGCCGCGTCCGTCACCCCCGCAGCGTTCAGCACCGGATCGTCGAACGACGTGATCGTCAGCGGATCGGTCGTCCCCGACGTGTTCGTCACCGTGAACTGGTAGGCCGCCGTCAGCGCGCCTTCGCTCACCGTCTCGCTGTCGGTGAACACACTGTCGCCGTCGCGGTCGGTATCCACCGACTTGACGATCGTGATCGACGGAGCGACCGGCGTCACGTTGAGCGTCGCCGT
>CAZLHQ010000008.1:0-13453 GCA_964559355.1 uncultured Hyphomicrobiaceae bacterium | reverse complement strand
CACTGTCGCCGTCGCGGTCGGTATCCACCGACTTGACGATCGTGATCGACGGAGCCACCTCCTGGACATTGGTAAATGTCACGTTCCAAACTTCGCCGTCGGCGATGGTGACAGTGAATGTACGAGCGGGAACGCTGGTGCTTGAGATGTCCCCAGATGTCGTGTCTTGCGTTCCGGTTTCGGTTGCGGAGATGCTGGACAGATTCCAGCCGCTCGTCGTCGTCTCGGTGAAGACGTAGGTGCCGGGCGCGAGGTTGATCAGCGTAATGCTGTTGGCGAGGGCCGGATCGGCGTCGTCATCCAGAGTGAACGTGCCTGTGGCGCCATTTGGTCCGGTGTACGTGAACACGAAGTCCTGGCCATCATTGGGCAGGGCATCCTTGGTAATCGTGATCTGGCCTTTCGGCACGATTGCAGCAGGATTGATCTGCAGTGTACCGCCACCGCCGACGGCCGTGCCAGAACTGGTCTCGTTGTCCAGACCCTTATTCTTAACGTCGGTCTGCAAGGACGCGCCGCTGAAACCCGATGCACCTTCAGTCGCTGTCGTCGTGGACGTTCCGTTTGCGATGTTGAGCGTATCCCCGCTCTGGGCAAGCGTCAGACCCCAATAGAATTCGACATCAATTTCCTCTCCGGACGTGTTGTCACCGTCATCTGGGGTGAAAGCAACGAGGACGTAGCCCTGGGTGAGATTGCTGTTGGTGAAATAGTCCGGGGAACCGATCAGCGTGACATCGGCTCCAACCGTTGCAATGACCCCGCCACCCGTCGCGTCGACGGTGGGTGTTGTGCCGGAGCCTTGCGGTGGCGGCACAGGCAGGGGGCTTTCGCTTGCATCGTATGGGGCAAGGCCGATGAAGCCGCCGTCATAGCCGGTACCATCGCTATAGGCATGATCGTAGACGATGAAGAAATAATACGTCTGTCCTTCGACAACATTGTCGACCGCGTAGTAGTGGGGGACCGTATCGCCTTCAGTATACGCGGAATTGGTGTTCTGGAGCGTGCCATTGATCCAATCGTCGTTGCCGGGATCCAAGTTGGCAAAATGCTTGTAGTCGGTCTGGATTGCGTCGGTGAAGCTTGTCGTGGCGGCGCGATCATCTCCCGTGCCGAGCCGTTGATCGGTCCCCCAGTCTGTCACCGTGAGATTGATGGTTCCGTTCAGCGCGTCAGGGATCGGTTGGTTGTTGGGAACGGTCCATGTCGTGGTGATCGAGCCGTTACGGGCTCCATCAAGATCACCTTTCCCACCGTCCCGAATGGTGAAGGTCGGATATGCATCGACCTCGGCGTCGTCGCCGGGATCGGCCGGATCGTCGGCAAGTGAGAATGTAGCGCGGCCCCCGACCGTCACCCCGGACACAGTGAAGGTTGCAACCTCGCCCGGTGCGTAGTCGGGCTTGTCGGTGGTGACCGCAAGCGTTGCTTCGCTCGGTGGGGGCGACTTCTGCGACGCGGCGTCTGACACCGTCGATGAGGCAGGTTCTGCGGCGGTTGAACCAGTCTTCGCGGAGACTTTGCCCTTGAGAGGCATGAGCCCCGCGAAGAAATTGATCGCAGAGCCAAGATCTGCCCAGGACCAATACGAATCACCCGAGAACAGCTTCTTTTTCACGTTACGCACCATACTCAACACGACGCGGTCGTCGGATGCTGCGCATTCGCAGGCATCAACTAGCCGTGGCGATCACTACAAGCACTGTCGTCGACATGGATAAACTGTCGAGCAGACGTGTACCGACGATCGATCTCACGAATGAAAAACCAAGAGGCCAATATCAGTACGGTTCTTAATGGCTTATTGAGACATATTAACAAACGCTTGCAAAGCATCTCAGGGTGAACGTGCTTAATTGAATAAAAATGAGCGAGACCACCTTTCGCTTGGTCCCGCTCCGAAAACTGCCAGTCGCTGCTTTAATTGAGGGCTACTTGAGTGGCTCGTGACGTGGTTCCTCGCGATGAAGCTTCACGCTGAACCCGAGGCGGGCGACAAGGAAGTCGTCCTCCCAACGGACCGTTGCCTCGCACGACGGGCAACCATTGCGCGTGTAGTGGATAGTCTCGTCGCCGAGATCGACGTAGAGAACTTCGGCTCGGATGCTCCAGCGATTGTCGCGCATGAATTCAATGCCGCCGCCGATCGTCCAACCCACCTCTCGATCGCGATCGGACTGATTGAAATCGAGTGGAGGAACCGAAAGCTCTCGTTCGACGCTTGCGAAAGCCAAGCCACCCGTAAGATAAAAGAGCACGTTTTCGTGAACCAAACCGATGCGACCACGAAGCGTCGCGAAATGGTCGAGGGACGAAGTTGTTTCGGTGACGAGTAAACCGCGGTCGTATAGCCGCCCGGTCGATTCGACATCCATCCACGAAATGTCGGCCTCAATCCCGAAGACCGCTCGCCCACACTGGCGTTGGTACCCGACGTGACCGCCAATCGCCCAGCCGCTGTCATCAGCTTCGATTTGCGATCCATTGTTGAGTGCTGTCTGCTCCGCGTCGGCGCGAACATAACCTGCGGTGGCGCCGATATATGCGCCCGAGAACGGGCCTGGACCACAGCGGTCAGCAGGCGGCAGATCATCGCCCCCGCCAGCGACTGCGACACCCGATGCGGCGCCCATGGCAAACAAGCAGAATAATGCGCGCGCAAAATATTTCATGGTGAGGAGCCTCTGCGTTGCTCGTGAAACGCTGCGAAACTACCGGCAGGATTGTTGAACTGAAAAACGGGTATCGTTGGCCGACGTATACTTATCAATATGTGGTCAACATCGCGATGATTCGCGAACACCTGTCCACACTTACGAACCCGGTCCAACCGTGTTTCAGCATCTGGTGTGACTTATCAACAAAGGCCTCCGGCAAGTTTCCGTTCATGCTGCCCAAGCTGCGTTCTGGAGCATTCCATACGGGATGATCCGAGCGCAGCCAGCCCGACCTGCCCCTGGCATGCCAACGTCTGACTAATTCATTGAAATCCTTGGTGAGCGGGCAGGAGATCGAACCAACGACCATCTGATTAATAGTCTCAGTTTCACCGTTGCAGCACAGTTCCGCGGCTTTCCGCGATACTCCTAGAACGATGATATTGCTTGCTTTCTGTTTCAGTGCAATTCTTGACAACCCCTGACGCTTCTTTTTCGGTGGTGCCCCAGATAAAGTGAGCGGCCACCGATGCCGAAAGCCCGATTGACCAAGCGGACCGTCGACGCTGCGTTGTCCCAGGCAGCGCGCTACACGATCTTCGACGACTAATTGAAGGGCTTCGGCCATCGCGTTTCGCCGAGCGGCGAGAAGTCCTGGATCGTCATGTATCGAGCCAACGGCGGAGGACGCACCACGCCCAAAAACTCGCGTCACGTTCGGGAGCACCGGACAACTCACTCCAGAGCAGGCGCGCCGGACGGCGGCGGATACGCTCGCGCAAGTCAGGCTCGGCGCCGATCCGGCAGCGCAGAAGCGCGAGGCCCGCAAGGCGCTCACATTCGCCGAACTTGCCGACTGCTTCCTCGCCGATCACGTCGAGGCCAAACGCAAGCCCGGCACCGCACGGCACTATCGCGACTTGTTGCAGCGCTTCGCAGTGCCTCCGCTGGGCAACAAGAAGGCCGCCGACGTTCACCGCAGTGATTTCACCAAGTTGCATCTCAACCTAAAGGGGCGCCATTTCAGGCGAACCGCCTCCTCGCCGTGATCAGCGCCATGTATGCGTTGGCCGCCAAGCGCGGCTTCGTGCAGGAAGGCGCCAACCCGGTGCGAGCGCTTTCTCTCAGTCGCGGAATTGGAGCGGATCGTCGCTTCGCGAAGCCGAGACGGACGGCATTCCCTGGGAGGTCGATGAGGATCAGCCGAACGCCAAGCATCTTCCCAAGGCCGAAAACCGGCGCACCGTGCTTGGCCCGCACGCCGCCACCGCGATCCGGCTCCTGATCCTGACGGGCGCCCGCGTCGCGCGTGAACTCGATGCGATCATCGCCGTTCGCGGCCGGCCGAAGACGTGCGTTTTCGATAACGGCACGGAGCTGACCAGCATGGCGATCCTGCAATGGGGCAAGACGATGCGGGTCGACTGGCACTACATCGCGTCCGGCAAGCCGCAGCAGAACGCGTTCGTGGAGTGCTTCAACGGGCGACTTCGCGACGAGCTGCTCGACGAGACGCTGTTCTCCTCGCTCGGCGAGGCTTGCGCTTTGTTGGCGGACTGGCGCGAGGATTACAACCGGGTGCGGCCGCATTCGGCGTTTGCCAACAGCACCCCGGAGGCGTTCCGGATCGCCACGTCAGCAGCAGACGCTTGTCTCCGCAATTCGCAGTGGTTTGTGATATTGAATGGTCTCGCATGCGTGACGGAGTCGCCTGAACCTGTCAGTCGCTTGTGCACGGGACGATTGGAGGCTAGAAATTGCGGCATCATCCATTCGGGTTTCTGCGCCTTGCCTGACGTCGGCTGCGCCAACTCGCCGACAGATCTGGCGTGCCGCTGACGACGATCCGGAGAGTAGAGACGAGAGAGGGAGTCATTCGCGTCAGGGAGTCATTTGCGGCGGCGTCGTGCTGTTGACTAATGCTGTTGACTAATTTCGTCGCAGAGTTGACCGCATCAGAGAATGAACTGTTCGCTTAGAACCCCGCTAGTTGAGCGCATTTGACGTTTGGTTTCGAGATCCGCTGCAAGTGGGGACCAAATGTCGGAACCGGAACACGCGTCATGGCAAAGACCGAGCGCACGCTTGGTGGCCTGATGAATGTGACGGTGCGCCGGTTGCCAGTGGCGATGCGGCCGCGGTAGGGGAGAGGCATGACGCAAATCGATGCTTTGCTTTGGAACGTCGCTGTCCTCCTCGGGGTCGCCGCACTGGCTATCGTCGTGCAGAAATGGCGGACCCGGTCTCGCATCGTCTACGCGCTGTCACTAGTGGCTTGCACGAGCCTCTTCGCCATCGCGCTGACGCATCTCCTGCAGGATAAGGCTTCGCCCGGAACGGCTGTTCTTCCCCTCGGGATTCCTTGGCTGGGCGGCCACTTTCGTCTCGATTCTTTGAGCGCCTATTTCCTGTGCATCATCAACTTCGGAGGGGCCATCGCCAGCCTGTATGCGCTCGGCTATGGAGAGCACGAAGAGGCGCCTGGCCGCGTGCTGCCGTTCTATCCCGCGTTTCTCGCCGGAATGAACCTGGTGCTACTCGCAGCTGACGCCTTCAGTTTTCTGCTTGCCTGGGAATTCATGTCGCTGTCGTCCTGGGCAATGGTCATGGCTCATCACCGTGACCAAAAGAACCTCCGCGCCGGGTACATCTACTTGCTCATGGCGAGTTTCGGTACGCTCACCCTGCTTCTGGCCTTCGGTCTGCTGGCCGGTCCATCGGGAGCTTACGTGTTCGCCGATATGGGCCATGTGCCTAGCTCCGGCTGGGTGCCGGGGCTTGTCGTGGTGCTGGCGCTTATTGGCGCCGGCTCCAAAGCGGGCCTTGTACCGTTGCACGTCTGGCTGCCTCTCGCCCATCCGGCTGCACCGAGCCATGTCTCGGCGCTGATGAGCGGCGTCATGACGAAGGTCGCGGTCTACGGCTTCGTGCGTATCGTATTCGAACTAGCTGGTGCTCCGGCATGGTGGTGGAGCCTTCCGATCATCGTGGTAGGGGCGGCAACGGCTGTCGTCGGTGTACTTTTCGCCATGCTACAGCGCGATTTGAAGCGGCTGCTTGCCTACAGCACGGTCGAGAACATTGGCATCGTTTTCGTCGCCCTCGGATTGGCTCTGGCGTTCAAGTCGAACGGCATGCAATGGGCTGCCGCGCTTGCTTTCACGGCTGGGCTGCTTCATGCGCTCAATCACTCACTGTTTAAGAGTCTCCTCTTCTTCGGCGCCGGAGCTGTGCTCACCGCCACGGGCGAACGCAACATCGAGCGGCTGGGTGGCCTGATCCACCGCATGCCGCAGACGGCGTTCGTCTTTCTGGGGGGCTCGCTGGCCATATCGGCTTTGCCGCCGCTGAACGGCTTCGTGTCCGAATGGTTACTGTTTCAGGCGATCCTGATGAGCCCTGAGCTGCCGCAATGGGGGCTGAAGCTTTTCGTTCCAGCGGCCGGGGCCATGTTGGCGCTGGCAGCGGCACTGGCTGCAGCCTGCTTCGTCCGTGCCTTCGGTATCACCTTCCAGGGGCGTGCGCGGTCGCCGGGCGCTGCTGCCGCACGTGAGACCGACGTCTTCTCCCGCGCAGCCATGCTCTTGCTGCTCGCTCTTTGCCTTCTTGCCGGCATACTGCCAGGGCTCCTGATCGACGCCACCGCTCCGGTCGCGCGCCTGGTCATCGGCCAGGCAATGCCTGAGCAGGCATCCAACGCATGGCTGTCGATCGTACCGGTGGCCGAAAGCCGTAGCTCCTACAATGGCCTCCTGGTGTTCGTATTCATCATCCTGTCGACACTGATCGTCGTCGAGGTGATCCATCGCTTGGCCTCACGCGCCGTCCGCCGTGCCCCCGCCTGGGACTGCGGCTACCCCGACCCGAGCCCTGCCACACAATACACAGCCGACAGCTTCGCGCAGCCGCTACGGCGGGTGCTCGGCCCCTCTGTGCTGCTGGTCCGGGAGCGCGTCAGGATGCCTCCGCCTGGCGATCCTAGTCCGGCGAGGCTGACGCTGACTTGGCAGGATATCGTCTGGAAGGGGATCTACGAGCCCTTGGGGCGCGCCATAAGGTCTCTCGCGATGCGGCTGGACGTGTTCCAGTTCCTCACCATCCGCCGCTACCTGAGCCTCGTGTTCGCCGCGCTCGTAGGGCTGCTCCTGGTGGTGGCGATATGGGCCTGATCCTCGATCTCGTCGTCCAGGGTGCGCAAATGTTGCTGGTGCTGGCGCTGGCACCGTTGCTGCTCGGCTTCACACGAACGCTCAAGGCGCGTCTGTTGCGTCGGCGTGGGCCACCGCTTATCCAACCTTACCGCGATCTCCTCCGTCTGATCCACAAGGACGTGGTGCTGGCGGAAAATGCCTCGTGGCTGTTCCGCGCCGCTCCGTACATGATCTTCGCCGCAACCTGGGTTGCCGCAGCGCTGGTACCGACTTTCGCCACGGGGCTTCACTTCAGCTGGTCGGCGGACCTCATCGCCATCACCGCGTTGCTCGGCTCGACCCGCTTCTTTCTGGCGCTCGCCGGCATGGATGTCGGAACCAGCTTCGGTGGAATCGGCTCGTCGCGTGAGGTGATGTTCGCCTCGTTCGCCGAGCCGGCAATGATCATGATCGTGTTCACGGTCGCCCTGGTCGCCGGCTCGACCCAGTTGTCGGACGTGGCTGGCTTCATGTTGAGTCATGCGTCGCTGCGCGTATCGCTCGGGCTGGCGCTCGCCGCGCTGGTCATCGTCGCCCTTGCCGAGAACGCTCGCATACCAGTCGACAACCCTGCCACTCACCTCGAGCTGACCATGGTGCACGAGGCAATGGTGCTCGAGTATTCGGGGCGACACTTGGCTGTCATCGAGCTGGCGGCGGCCTTGAAGCTGCTGCTCTACGTGTCGCTGATCGGCTGCATCTTTGCACCATGGGGACTGGCGCAGCCCGGCAGCCCACCAAGCAGCTTCCTGATAGGCGCGCTCCTATACTTGTTCAAACTTGCAGTTGGAGGATTCCTGTTGGTGCTGTTCGAAACCTCGATCGCCAAGATGCGAGTCTTCCGAGTGCCCGAGTTCCTCGGCGTAGGGCTGATGCTGGGGCTGCTCGCCACACTGCTGCTGTTCGTATCACGGAGCTTCTGATGAATGGGCTAGTGCTCGACATCGCCCACATGCTGGCCGGCCTGATGGTGCTGGTGAGCTTCATGCTGCTCTACCAGGATCGCATGTTCGGTCTGCTCAACGTTTTCGCCCTGCAGGCGCTACTGCTGGCATTTTCGGTCGCCTGGCAGGCCTACATCCAGGGCGCGCCGCATCTCTACGTGACGGCCGGGATCGCGCTGGTGCTCAAGTCCATCATCATCCCGCTGGCACTTCGCCGCGTCGTCCTGCACCTCAATATCCACCGGACCATCGAGACGGTCGGCGGCATCGGTTTGACCATGCTGCTGGGTATAGGGTTGGTGGCGCTTTCGATGGTTGTGATGTTACGCGCCGCTGCCATGGCCGATCCCTTGGCACGCGAGGACCTGGCCTTCGCTCTTTCGGTCGTGCTGCTGGGGCTGCTGATGATGGTGACGCGGCGCAATGCTGTCAGTCAAATTATTGGGTTCATGTCGCTGGAGAACGGGCTGATCCTGGCCGCGGCGGGCGCCAAGGGCATGCCGCTGGTCGTCGAGATCTCAGTGGCGTTCTCGGTTCTGGTCGCATTCATTGTCATTGGCGTGTTCCTTTTCCGGATCCGGGAGCGCTTCGACTCGGTGGATATCGAGGACATCGGCCGGGCGCGAGGGGAGCAGGGATGAGCCTCGAGATGATCCAACTCCCGATCTCGCCAGCGGCCACCCTCTTGGCGGTTCCCGGCTCGGCCGCACTGCTGCTGGCGCTGCTGCCGGGATACCGCCTGGCGGCGCGCATCAATGTGGCGGCGGCAGCGGTAACATTTCTGGCCTCGCTGGCGCTGCTTGTCGAACGGCCGCAGCCGGGAGGCTACCTGCTCGTCGACGACCTCAACATCGTGTTCGTCGTGCTTGGCACTTTCGTTGGCTTCACCACCAGCGCTTTCAGCGCCAGCTACATTGCCCATGAAATCGAGACCGGCAAGCTCACGCCCACATATCTGCGCTTCTATCACGCCATGTACCAGGCGCTGATGTTCGCCATGAATCTTGCCTTGCTCGCCAACAACATCGGCTTGATGTGGGTAGCCATCGAGCTGGCCACGCTGACCACCGTGCTGATGGTTGGCATCTACCGCACTCACGCGGCGCTCGAGGCGGCGTGGAAATACTTCATTCTCGGCAGCGTGGGGATTGCGCTCGCCTTGTTCGGCACCATCCTGTTTTACATGGCCGCGCGCCCGGTGCTCGGCGAGGGCGACGATGCCATGGTGTGGACTTCGCTCATAACGCGCGCAAGTGAGTTCAACCCACAGCTTCTGAACGTTGCCTTCGTGTTCCTGATTCTGGGCTACGGCACGAAGGTCGGTCTCGCTCCGTTGCATGCGTGGCTACCCGACGCCCACTCCGAGGGCCCGACGCCGATCTCAGCGGTTCTGTCGGGCCTGTTACTCAACGTCGCGCTCTATGCGGTACTCCGCTTCAAGATGCTGCTCACAGCCAATCCGCAGGCAATTGCACCTGGACCGCTGATGATCGTGCTGGGGCTGCTGTCGCTGATCTTCGCGGGGTTCATGCTGTACGGGCGGCGCGACATCAAGCGCTTGTTTGCCTACTCCTCCATCGAGCACATGGGCATTATCACCTTCGCTTTCGGCATGGGTGGACCAGTCGCCAACTTCGCAGGGCTGCTGCACATGACCATGCACAGTCTGACGAAATCGGCGATCTTCTTCGCCGTTGGCCACATCACACAGGTCAAGGGTACGCAGCGGCTCGAGAACATTCGCGGGCTGACCGAAAGCCATCCGCTGCTCGGTTGGGGACTGGTCGTCGGTGTGGTAGCGATCGCTGGCCTGCCGCCGCTCGGCATCTTCATGAGTGAGTTCCTGATCGTCACCTCTACCTTTGCGCGCGAGCCGTTGCTCGCACTCCCCCTGGTGTTCGGCATCCTGGTGGCATTCGGCGCCCTGATGCTGAGACTGGGCGAGATGGCGTTCGGCACGCCGACAGGCAGTATGGCCGAGGTGCAGGCCTCGTATCTGCCGCTTATCGCCCACCTCTCTCTGGTGCTGATGGCAGGTCTCTATCTGCCTCGACCACTGGTGGCGTGGTTCCAGAACGTCGCGCGACTGTTGGGCTAGCGGAGGCGCACGAACATGGCTTTCACTTCCGCATTGATCGACATGGGCGAGATCGTTGCCGGCAATCGCGTGTGGCAGCGAGTGATTGTCGACGAGGAGGTGTGGCGACAGGCGATACTTGGCGTCGCAGCCGGCGAGGCGGCCATGCTCGGGCTGTGGTGTGATGGCGAGGCCGTGCACATGGCGCTGCTTGGCGCCGCCGACAACGGAAAGGCCAGTAACCGCATCGTGGTCGTCAGCCTCACCGTGCCCGAGCGGAGCTATCCCTCTGTGGCGATGACGCATCTGCCGGCTCTGCGGCTGGAGCGCTCGATCCGCGATCTCCACGGCGTCGAGCCAATTGGCCTGCCTGATGCTCGCCCCTGGCTCGATCACGGTCGTTGGGGTGTTGCGCAGCCCTTGGGCCATTGCGTGCCGGCTGCGGCTGACGGTGTGCACTACGATTTCCGCAGTGCCGTCGGCCCTCCCTTGCACCAGATCCCAGTCGGGCCGGTGCATGCCGGCATCATCGAGCCCGGCCATTTCCGTTTCTCGGCCAACGGGGAGACCGTAGTCCGCCTAGAGCAGCGCCTCGGCTATGTGCATAAGGGCATCGAGGGCCTGCTGGTCGATGCACCAATCGAGCGTGCACGCCGAATTGCAGGCCGCGTCTCGGGCGACAGCACCGTGGCCTACGCGCTCGCCTTCGCAATGGCCGTTGAGGCGGCGCTCGGCGTCGTGGTACCGGCACGAGCACAGCAACTCCGAGCCGTCATGGCGGAGTTGGAGCGGCTTGCCAACCACTTCGGGGACGTTGGCGCCATCTGCAACGACGCTTCGTTCTCGCTGATGCATGCCCATTGCGGGGCCGTGCGGGAGCGGATACTTCGCGCGAGCGAAGCGTGCTTCGGACACAGGCTGATGATGGACTGCGTGCTGCCTGGCGGCGTGACGGTCGATCTCGGCGACGATGGCCCCATATGTCTGCACAAGCTGATCCTTGACGTGCGCAAGATCTTCCCCGAGTTGGTCGAGCTCTACGACAACACCGCCTCGCTGCAGGACCGAACCGTTGGCACCGGCGTCCTGACGGCAAAGCTCGCGAGCCAGTATGGTGCGGGCGGTCCCATTGGCCGTGCTTCGGGCCGCGGCTTCGATGCCCGCGCCGCGCTCGGTTACGCACCTTATGACGATCTCGCCTTCGCGCCGGCTCTGCGCCGGGAGGGCGACGTTGATGCACGCATCTGGGTGCGCTTCTTTGAGGTCGAGCAAAGCCTGTCGATTATCGAACAGATCTTGCACCAGTTACCGCAGGGCACGGCACGCGTCGACCTGCCAGATACGACGAGGTTAGGCAAGCCGGCAGAGGGACTGGCGCTGGTCGAGGGGTTCCGTGGCGACGTGCTTGCCTGGGTGCGCATCAGCGGCGACGGGCTCGTCGCGCGGGCTCACCTGCGCGATCCATCATGCTTCCAGTGGCCGCTGCTGGAGGCGGCCATCGAAGGCAACATCGTGGCCGACTTCCCGCTCTGCAACAAGTCGTTCAACTGTTCCTATTCCGGGCATGATCTTTGACCCCGCACGAGACTCAAAATGCGAAAGCTCCTTCTTGAAAGTCTGGTTCGGCCTTCGCTGACTGAGAAGGCGCCTACTGCCAGTGACGAAGCGCTTTTCGAGCTGGCCAACGCGCTCGGCAATACGGCACGACGCCGGCTCGGCCGCAGCCTTTCGATCCGTGAGGTCGACGCCGGCTCCTGTAATGGCTGCGAGCTGGAAATCCACGCGCTCAGCAACGTGTTCTACGACCTCGAGCGCTTCGGCTTGCGCTTCGTTGCTTCGCCACGCCACGCCGACGTTCTACTGGTCACCGGTCCGGTTACCCACAACATGCGCCAGGCGTTGGAACGCACGTGGGCGGCGACTCCGGATCCCAAATGGGTGGTCGCCGTCGGAGATTGCGGTTTCAACGGTGGTGTGTTCGCCGGCAGCTATGCTTGTGTCGGAGGCGTGTCGGCGGTCATCCCGGTCGATCTGCACATCAAGGGCTGCCCCCCAAGTCCGACTGCCCTCTTGCAGGGTCTGCTGGCGTTGGTCGAGAATAGCTCTGCCGCGCGATGAGGCACAACTCGGGTTAAGCCGTTGTGGGGCCACCTGATCTCGGCAATACAAGTGCGGTCGCCGGTCCCTCAACATTCATGACCGCTATGCAGTCGTCCTTTGAGCTTTCTCTGCGGCCGTGTTGAGGTCGGCAAGCAGCGGCTTTAGGTCAATGCGGTGGACACGGGCAGCGGCGCTCACGCTCATGATGCGCGCCATGAGCCCGAACAGCCCGTGTCTCATATCCGGGCAGCCGCGGCCAAGGAAAACATCGATCGTCGGCGGAAAGCGTTGGATGACCTCTGCCACCTTCATTTGACCTGTGATCGGGTCCATCGGCGCGTCCTCCTTCACAGAGAGTAGTTGCGAGCCCCGCAACGTAGCCACCAATCATGCTATCCCAACTCGTGGCACACTGTTAGTCGGCTAGACGGCGCCGCATGCCTGGGCCGGCAGTCCCAAGTGACTCCATTCGGGGACTGCATCCACCGGACGACAAACCCTGAAACCGTGCCGACGCAGCTCGGCCACGGCAGCAGGCGACGATCTCAGTTGTCCGATCGAGATCCGCGAGCCCGTCCAACTACCGATGGGCCGAATTTGCGCAACCCAAGTGTGACTCGCCACGGACCGAACGCGAGCGTCGTTATCAGCCCTTGGCCCAAGACGTTGTTGGCCTGACGGGTGGTTTCAGATCGCATCGACCGAGCATCGGATTCGAGAGCAAGGCCGATGACCGTTGCAGAGTCCGCTTATTGTGGCGATCCGGCAGTCGCAGGGTGCTGCCGCCTGCAGAGCTTCCCTCGAACCCGTGAGGTCTGGAATCTCTGCCCTGCGAAGAGCGATCCCTCGCAATGCCCCCGGCGCATCACGACTAATTGCCCGAGAAATTCGATTTGATGCCGTAGACGACGGCGGTCAGCGCACCCGCGCCGGCGACCACGGCCACAGCGTTGTGGCCGAAAGCGGCGGCCAGCCATGCGACCATTCCAAGGCAGATCACGTAGAGAACCGCCACGAAGCCGGTGCGGGGCACCTTTTGAATCGCAAGATAGGTCGCCCACCCCAACAGTGGAAAGAAGATAACGAGATCGACGCGAATGTTGCAATTAGCGTCGCACAGGGTGCCATTGGCTACGTAGTACTCGTAGACCGAGTAGGCCGCCCATAGGATGGCCGCCAAAATCTCAGCCGGCCGCGGTCTTCGGAGTGCCGCCACCAGAAAGAACAGGGCCATCGCCCCAGCGGCGAGCATGAACGGGTACATTCACGTTTCTCCGACGTATGCCTGCTGGCGCAGGAATGCCCTCGCCAAATGCACATGACCAACCGTGACTGTCCAGCACGCACGCGTGTCCGCTGATGGATGTCGAACCCCACGCCTTGCCGATTATCTTTTCAGGGATGCCGGCCTTTGGGCAACGACAGCTATCGCTGCGCGTCGACTACTTCAAGCAAGGCACGGCAACACGAGGACTTCAAACG
>CAZLHQ010000007.1:0-47946 GCA_964559355.1 uncultured Hyphomicrobiaceae bacterium | reverse complement strand
GGCTCGAACCGCAACCGAAATTCTCACCCGTAACCAGGATCTGCGCCTTGCGGTAGGCCGGCTTGTTGAGCACGAACTCGGCGTTCTCGCTGCCATCCTGGTTGAAGCGCATCTCGAAGAACAGCGACTTGCCGAGCCCCGTGCGCTTGATGGTCTTTAGGAACTGCTTGGGGATGATCATGTCGGTGTCGATGTTGCGCAGCGGCAGCGGCGCGGCAATCCCGGTCAGCGTGGTGAACTTGTCCATTTCGTTTTGAACTTTCCTCGAAGGCGATTGTGAAGCGGCGATCCCCACGGGGGTGCCACAAACGGTAAGCCTGGCGCGCCAAGTTTGACACCGCGGCCTGCTGTGGTTGGGCCTCACGCACCAAGTCCATCCGCCAGCGCACGGAAATACCCTTCGGCAGCCGACAAGCGATCGATGTGGTGGCGCGAGGCCGATTGCACAGCATCGACGCGTGGCGCACAGGCCTCCAGGCGTTCGAGACGCCTTTTAACGCCAGCCAGCTTGCGCCCGTCAAGATGCCGGTCGAGAACGCCGACCATTGTTTCGACGTAGCCGGTGATGCGGCCAAATTCGCGCGCGGCCCGCTGGGCGGCAGTCCGGTTGTGGGGATCGGCCTCCAGAGCGGCAAGCGCCTCGGCCGCCCGCGCCAGGGTTTCGGCAATGGCCGCGGCATAGCGCGCAATCCGGCGGCGGCGCGCCCGATCGAGCGGAGCCAGCGCCGAAATCCACCGGTGCACGGTTTCAGCGAGCTCGAAAACGATCCGCGCATAGTCGGCAAACGGCATCAGATGGGCTCCGCGGGCAGGTCGGCTCATCCAACGCTAATTGGTGCCAATGCCCCGGGGACAACCCGAGCGGCGAGTTCGGGTGGGAATTCTCGCCAGCGGTTGTGTCCGGCCGTGCACTCACATCGGCCGGAGACCGGAGCGCGTCAGCGCACGTCCTGCTCGGCGAAGCACTTCTTCATCGTCTCGCAGCGATGCGAGCCGGAGAAATGCATCATGTCGCCCTTCGCCGGCCTGATGAAATTGCAGACTTCCTCGAGCCCGCGCTCATCCAGCCAGCCTTGCCGGCGGCCGCGTTGCACAGCGAAGCAATCCGCCGTCTCCTCGTCGGGCCCACGGAACTGATGCCCGCATTCGTGCGCATAGATCCACATCTTCACTGGCGTGGATACGCGGTTCATGAGCTTCGGATTGACGATCAAAAAGCCCGGGTATGCGGCAGCATAGTCGTCGAGATTTCCGTCGAGCACAGTCGGGCGATGGCCGCACAACATGCGGTTGCCATCGAACTTCAAGGCGCCCGGCGGCACGATGCGGGCGTCGCCGCCAACGTGCTCGACATATTCATTGGGATTGGGCGGCGAATCGGCAGCGACCGCAGCGGTTAAACAGGCCGCAAACGCAGCCGCGGTCGCAAGAGAAACGAGCCCCACTGTGCGGCGGAAGCTCGCCGCGCCTGTCACACTCAGCATTCGTGTATTTTCCCGCTCATGACGTGGTCGAAAGAGACGCCAATCGACCCGGCAGAAAGTAACCCAGCAGGCGCGACCAAGGACAACCGACACTGCCAGCGCGATCCTGCCCGGTAGACTGGCGCGGATTGCCCGCTCGGGCAAGAGCATCCATTCAATCATCCCCGCACTGCGGCAAAAACGACGCTGCGCCGCATCCACGACTCTCAGTGCTGAACGCCGCCCGATCAGGATCGCGCGTCACGACGCCGCTTCTTCCTCGATGCGCTCCATGTCTTCGTCCGAAAGGCCGAAATGATGGCCGATTTCGTGAACCAGGACGTGCGTGACCAGATCGTCCAGCGCTTCGTCCCCCGCTTCCGCCCAATAGTCGAGAATCGCGCGCCGGTAGAGAAACACCATGTCAGGCTCGCGCGGCAAATCACCTGTTCCCTTGAGGTCGATACTGACGCCCTGGTAGAGCCCCATCAAATCGAAGGGGCTCTCGATGCCAAGCCCGTCCAACACCTCGTCGGTGGCAAATTCATCGATGCGGATGACGACGTCCCCGCAGATGCGGCGGAATTGCTCGGGCAGCCGCTCCCAGGCCGCCACCGCCAGCCGCTGCATATCGTCCAGGCTCGGCGCCGTCGCCCCATTCCAGTTTCGTTCGACCGACATGTATGTCCTCATGCTCGCGCACCGCGCTTGGCGACATGGCACCCTGCGGAGGAGATAGCGTATCCGCAGGCAGTCTCAAGAAAGATATGACGGCGGGAACCTGCGCGCGCCGATCATTGTGGCATGACGCGTTTCCATCGGCGGCGATCAGGCTCTAAGCTTTCACGACCGGTCCTCAAGTCCGCGGGAGCGATGCCATGTGCGCCACCAACAGCCCCACAGCCTCGGGCGCTGCGACTGTACCCGCCACCGTCATCACCGGCGCATCCGACGGCATCGGCTTGGCTTTGGCGCGAAAGTTTCTCACCAAGGGGCACACTGTGGTCGCCGTCGCCCGCAATAGCGAAAAGCTGGCCGCCGCTTTGTCTGGCCTCGCGCCGATGGTGCAGGCCCAGCACCGCTTGCTCGCCGTCCCCCTCGACGTGACCGATCCCGACGCCGCAGCACGGATCGCCGGTATGCTCGCGGACAACGGCCTGCATCTCGACGTGCTGATCAACAACGCCGGCATCGGCCTTGGCGGACCGTTCGCCAGCCAAGCGCCCGCCGACGTCGACCGGCTTGTAGCACTCAACATCGCGGCGCTGACGCGTCTTACACATGCGGCCGTTGCAACGATGCTCCAGCAGGGGCGTGGCCATATCATCAACATGGCGTCGCTTGGCGGCTATGCGCCCGGTCCCAACCAAGCCGCCTACTATGCCAGCAAGGCCTTCGTGATATCGCTCAGCGAAGCATTATCGAGTGAGCTGGCTGGCAGCGGCGTGAAGATGACTGTCGTGGCGCCCGGGCCGGTCGACACGGGATTTCACGCGACCATGAACGCCGACGACGCATTTTACCGGCGTCTGCTGCCCGCGTTGACCGCCGATCAAGTCGCCGCCGCCACCTATCGCGGCTATCGACTGGGGTTGCGCGTGGTGGTGCCGGGAATTTTCAATCGCGGCTTGATGCTGGCGATGCGACTGCTCCCGCACCCGATCACGGTTCCGCTGACAGGCTGGCTGCTGGCGCCGCGCACGCCTGTCCGCTCTTACACACATCGATGACCTAAACATCGAGATTGGAAACAACGTGTCGCAACCAAGTTTGCGGCACGCATTTGCAATCTCGAAACCTTTAGCAGTCTACACTTGAGCCTCGATCGCGGATCACGTTGTGCGTACTGCGATCACAGTGCGGCGCGGCAACCCAACCATGTGCATCCATTTGCGCACGACGGGACTGCCGCGCCGTCATCATTTTGCAGATCGAAGTGGCCGATGCTGCGCCATTCTCAACCCTGCGCAGCACGCGCAATCGCCAGCGCATCCCCCAGCACGCCGGCAAACTCGCGCCGCTCCTCGTCCGTCAGGAACCGCGCAAAGCCAAAGCTGCGCCCATGCGAGGACAAGGCGAGGCTGGTGCGGCCATCGTTGCCTTCCGACAGCTGCACGCGGACCCAGTATGGATTGAACTCGAAGCGCTCGACCTCGCCGGACGGGTGCACGCGCGTGACCGTCAGCAGCGCTGGATCGAGCTCGACCGTTTCATAGAGCCGGCCCGAACGGTAGTTGAGCTTAAAGGCGACATAGATTAGCAGCACATCGAGGCCGAAGAACCCGAACACGGGCCAGGCGCCCATCAATAGAAAGGCGACGCCGGCGACAAAGCTGACAGCGGCAAGAAACGACATGAGAATGACGAAGCCGCGAGGACTCAGCGAACGGTACGAAGAAAGCACCCATCGCGATTGCGGCCTCGACTGGTTAGGGTTGTCTGAGTTCAGTGTCATGGCTGTCGCGCGTGTGCACCCATAAAAGCGAAAGGCCCGGTAGGAGATGGTAGCGAAACAGAGCCGTCGCCAGCAAGTCTCGCCCGAAAAGCGGCGCCGCGCCTCGTCATCGACAGCCAAAGGTGACGCAAAACAACAGCCAGCAGCAACGCTTTCGGCGACGGTCGAAGACCCTCGCAGCGCCGCCAAGCGCAATCCGTCCCGCCCCAAACCGTCCAAGCCGTCCCGTCGCGGCAAGTTGTCGGCCGCCGAGATCGCCGCCATCTTTCGCACGTTCCACGACATCGAGCCCAACCCCAAAGGTGAGCTCGAACATTCCAACCCGTTCACGCTGCTGGTCGCCGTGGTACTGTCGGCCCAGGCCACCGATGCCGGCGTCAACAAGGCGACGCGCGGCCTGTTCCGGTTGGCCGACACACCGCAAAAGATGGTTGCGCTCGGCGAAGACAAGGTGCGCGAGGCAATCCGCACAATCGGGCTGTTCCGCAACAAGGCCAAGAACGTGGTGGCGCTATCGCAGCAGCTCATCGCCCGGCATGGCGGCGAGGTTCCCATCGACCTTGAAGCATTGGAGGCCCTGCCTGGCGTCGGGCGCAAGACGGCCAACGTCGTGCTCAACGTCGCTTTCGGTCAGCCGACCATGGCGGTCGACACCCATGTGCTGCGCGTTTCCAACCGCATCGGATTAGCCAGCGGCAAGACACCGCTGGCCGTGGAGAAGGAGCTCGTCGCCGCTATCCCGCGCGAATACGGTGTACCGGCTCACCACTGGCTGATCTTGCACGGCCGCTATTTGTGCAAGGCGCGCAAGCCCGAGTGCTACCGCTGCCCGATCCGTGACATCTGCCGTTACGAGCCAAAGACGACTACGGCCTCGGCTCGCACATAATGCCGCGCATGAAAAGCGGCGCGCACCGTGAAGCGCGCGCCGCCCGATATTGCAGAAACAGACGTTTCTCCGCGGCTCACAACAGGCCGGCAACGTCACTTCAGCAGGCGATAGAGCAGCCGGCCGTTCTTGGAGTACAGCTCGTCGCACTCGATGGTGCGATCGCCGTCCGGATTGGCGGCCTTGAAGCGCAGCCTGACTTCCCGCAGATACTCGAGCATGCCGATGCGACCGTCCTTGATGATGGTGTCGGCGGCAGCGACGGCCTTGGGCGACATGCGACCGGCGAGTTCCTTGCCCTCGAGCGTCAGGTCGCGATCGGGATTGGAGGCGCGGAACGCCTTCTTGCCGGCGCGCAGGGCTTCGAGCAGCGACATCTTACCGTCGTTGTCGGGGTCGATGGCGTTGAGTGCCGGGCAGGAAACCGGCTTTGCGGCCTTGGGGCCAGCCTTTTGGCCGGCGAGAACCGGCGTGGCGACCGCGGCGGCCAGCGCGACGGAAACCAACAGCCCAGTAACCATGGATCTGGAAACGCTCATGTTTATCAGCCTTCTATGTCAATCTTAAAAGTTCGTGGTTGACTTCACGCCGCCTGTTTACGCCCGTGCACGAGCCTTCGCCAGCACGTCATGGCCAACTGCGTCGCTATATCACCGGGCATCGGGGCGTAATTCCCAACATCTGCCTCGACTTCGCCGCACGCCGACCCAAATGCGGACGGGTTTTTCCGTCACCCAGTGAATGCGGAAAATGATGATCGACTGAGTGCCACCACGCAGATTTGGGATTTTCCAAAGCGAGTGCTGGTTGCCGAGATGCTGCGTTGATTTCGCCAGGGCTGCCGGCAAACCGCCATCAGTCCCTGGTCGAGACGAGCGGCGGAAGTTGCGAGTTCGAGGATGTTGAGCGTGCGTACGCCGTTGCTGCTTGGCTTATGTATGTTCCTGGCGCCGTTCGTGTCGGGATGCAGTCAATCGCGCTATGCGACCGACTACGACGACGAGCGCTACGACCGATATGAGCGCCGCAACACGGGCCGCGCTTCGAGCGATGAGAGGCGGCAATGGCGCTCGCCGCGCAATGCCTATAGCGAGGCGGCTTCACCCACTGCAGAGCCATCGACCAAGCGCTCCTCGCAGACCGCTATCGCCCGCTCCGAACGCGCGCCGGCACCTTCAACCAAGCTTAAGACCGCCGAAACGACCGCCGCGCCTGCAGTGACGGAGACGGCAAAGGCCGCGCAGCCCGCAATCGAACAGCCCGCCAAGCCGGCCGCGCCACCCGTTGCCGCCGCAAACCCTCAACCGGCGGCGGCTTCTTCTGGCGCTGCCGCAAAGCCTGCCGACGAAGCATCGCAAAAGACGGCCAAGAAACAGATCGAGGACGGCTATCGCCTATTACGCGCCGGCTTTGTGAAAAAGGCCCGCGAGCGGTTCGACCTCGCCATGAACTCCTATGCTGCCGAAGCGAGTCTCGCCCAGGGCCGCTCCATGGACCCGTCCTACCTCAAGTCCGTCGCTTTCCCGGACGTGAAGCCCGAGGCAGAAGAAGCGCGCCGCCTCTATCGCCGCGCCATCATGCTCGGGAACAACGAGGCCAAAGGCGATCTCGATCGGCTCGAGAAGGCCCTCGCCGCGGCCGAACCGGCCCCTGCACCCGCTGCGGCCAACACCGAGCCGCAAGCGCCCGCCGAACAGCCAAAGTCGCAATAACGGCGCGCATCAAAACGCGGGCGCAATGCCATCAGCCGTCACGCGACGCCATCCATGCGCATGGCGAGCCCGCCCGCGGCCATGTGCCGTTTCGCCTCGCCGATCGAATACGTGCCGAAATGGAAGATCGACGCCGCCAGCACGGCGCTGGCATGTCCCTCGCGCACACCATCGACGAGATGATCGAGCGTGCCGACACCGCCCGAGGCGATCACCGGCACCGACACGGCATCCGCTATCGCGCGCGTCAGGGGAAGATCGAAACCGGCTTTGGTGCCGTCACGATCCATCGACGTCAGCAGGATTTCGCCTGCGCCCAGCGCCACCACTTCTTTGGCGTAGTCGATGGCATCGAATCCGGTAGGTTTTCTGCCGCCGTGCGTGAAGATTTCCCAGCGCAACGGTTCACCCTCGCCCGAAACCTTCTTGGCATCGATGGCGACGACAATGCACTGGGCACCGAACTTTTCCGACGCCTCCTTCACAAACTGGCGATTGAAGACGGCGGCCGTGTTGATCGAAACCTTGTCGGCGCCCGCTTCCAGCAGCTTCCTGATGTCATCGAGCGTGCGCACGCCGCCACCCACCGTCAGCGGCATGAAGCAGCGCTCGGCGGTGGCTTCGACGATGTGGAAGATGGTGTCGCGGTTCTCGTGGCTCGCGGTGATGTCCAGGAAGCACAATTCGTCAGCGCCTGCCGCGTCGTAGGCGGCCGCCGCCTCGACGGGGTCGCCCGCATCGACGAGATCGACGAAGTTGACGCCCTTGACGACACGGCCGTCCTTGACGTCGAGGCAGGGGATGATGCGGATCTTGAGGGTCATGTGCCTACCTTGGGGCTTACCTTGGGCCTCATCTTTGAAAACTGCCCAGCGTCTTGCCGCGTTCTGACAGGCATGTCGAGGCCGATTGCAGGCGACCCCCTTGCGAGCGAACCCGAATTGCCTGCCGCGGCGGGATCGCGCCGACGCTCAAGGCCGCATGCTGGCGGAGGTTTCAACTTCGACAGAGGTTAGGGCGCGGCCGAAAGGATTCGAACCTCTGACCCCCAGATTCGTAGAAACATGCACAGCCAATTACCGATAGAACCTGCCATAACATGAATTCGATATTTAGATAGCATAACCAGCACGCTATCTGGCCATCATAAAACGCGTCGACACCGGCAAGCGCGTGCATTTCTGCTACCCATGTGCTACCCAGATTAGGTCGTCAAGAGCATCAGAGGATTCAACTGATGGTCGGGCAGCCACTCACGGACATCGCCATTCGCAAGCTCGCGGTGAGAACCGGCGAGCGCGTCGAAATCTGGGATAGCAAGATTCCTGGCTTCGGCATGCGGGCCTCGAGCAAAGGCACGAAGTCTTTCATCTTGGTCTATCGACATCGCGGTCGGGCTCGCCGCCTAACGCTCGGCCGGTACCCGACGCTGTCGTTGTCGGACGCTCGGCGGAAGGCCATGGACGCCCTCAAGACCGTTAGCGACGGCAACGACCCGGTAGCCGACAAGGCGACGAGCAGACGGGATACGCAGCGGTTCGAGGATGCCGTCACAGCCTTCGTGAACCAGTATTGCCTGCGCCAGAACAGAGCTAGCACCGCCAAGGAGACAGAGCGCGTTCTGCGTCATCGCTTTGTTCGGCGATGGGCGAACCGTGATATTCGCGAGGTGTCGAAGCAGGAAGTGTTGGCCGTCATCGACGGCATCATTGCTGATGGCGCGCCCAGTGCTGCCAACCATGCGCTCGCGGCGGTCCGGAAGTTCTTCAACTGGTCGGTCGAACGTGGGCTGGTGGCGGAGAGCCCCTGCGCTGGCATCGCAAAGCCGGCCCGCACGATTTCTCGCGAGCGCGTTTTGACAGAAGAGGAACTCGCTGCGGTTTGGAGGGCCGCCGATGCGACGGGCTACCCGTTCGGCCAAATGGTGCAGCTCCTCATCCTGTTGGCACAGAGACGGAACGAATTTGCCAACATGCGCTGGTGCGATATCGATCGCCGCGACAGCCTCTGGACGCTGCCGTCCGAGGCAACGAAATCAAACCGGGCTCATAGCGTTCCGCTGGCACCGCAAGCACTTGCGATCATCGAGGCCTGCCCCCGGCTGCACGATGTATACGTCTTTCCGTCGGGTGGCGTGGACGGCCGCACGTTCTCAGGGTTCTCGAAAGCCAAGCGGCGTCTGGACGCTGCTGCCGGCGTCAACGACTGGACCCTCCACGATCTCCGCCGCACGGCCGCGACCCACATGGCGCGCCTCGGTGTGGCACCGCACGTTGTCGAGCGCATCCTCAATCACACCGGTGGAAGCCTCGGCGGCGTCGCCGGAATCTACAATCGATTTTCTTACCTGCCAGAAATGCGGCAGGCGCTTGAAGGTTGGGCCGCGAATGTCGACGCAATTGTCGCCGCCGATCAGCGCGTACGCGATCTCACGACGAAGGACAGATGACTCGTCGGCAGCGGCTTCAACTACTTCCGCTCGTTGCGCAGACCGGCCGCTGATTCCAGGCAGAACGGCGCACCTGACCCGAATGAGAACAGAACAAATACGTTATGCCTGTCTGGAATGCCGCCGATGGTACGGGCGTGTCACCCGCCAGCCCGCTGCTTGTGACTCCCGCAATTAATCCATTATTTGGAATCCATTTTGTACGATTGCTGAGCATTGTTTTGATCGGACCTATATTCAACGGAGCATATCAGTCGTGTGTGACTCACCTTCCAGTGCTGAGCGTATTCTAAAACTCTCGATAGCGCTGGTAGTGCTCGTGTTTCTGCTGGCACCAATGATGATCCTCCTGTTGCAAGTCGGAGTGCCGTCGGCCTCAAACGATATCTATACCCGGATATTTGGAAAGCCTGGAGATCCAGGAGACATCGCGACGGGATCGGGTTCCGGGAACGTCGACAAACTGGAAGCCGGGCTGCTCGATCTAACAGCCTACACAGGTGAGGCGAAGGGTTCTGCTTCGGCACTTCACATTGTCGCCGTAAGGTTCACTCCCCTGCGCATTGATGCCGCCTCTCGGCTAGTGAACGTGAGGTTGCGGGCGCGCGCAAGCTTCACAAGCTACTGGCCGTCGCGAAGGGCTGGTTCCAGCCTAGCAACAGTATCCCAATAGCTGCCATCGGGACCACCGCGATCGGCGGCGCATCGAGCGCCGCCGGCCATGTCCGGAATCCGAGCGACTGCGTCAGCGATCAGATATCAATTTTCTCCGCGATCTCGATCGCGTCGTCGACCTCGATACCAAGATATCGCACGGTGCTTTCAATCTTGGAGTGACCGAGCAGGAGTTGGACGGCGCGGAGATTGCCTGTCCGCCGGTAGATCAGCACGGCCTTGGTCCGGCGCAGCGAGTGAGTCCCAAATTTTGCCGGGTCAAGCCCGATGCTGGCCACCCATTCCTGAACGAGCCGAGCATATTGCCGCGTGGTCAAGCCGCCCCGACCACCCCGACCGGCGAACAGGATCTGACCCGGCTTTCGACCGCTCAGCCTCAAGTAGTCGTCGATGGCCCCATCCGCGTCTGATCCGTCAACTCGAACCTCACGGGCCTTCCGGTTTTCTTTTGCCGGATAGTAGCGCGATCCATCGCGTATCCGCTCGGGGCCACATCATCGACGCGAACGGCTAAGACGTCACAGCCGCGGAGCTTACTGTCGATGGCCAAGTTGAAGAGGGCGAGGTCCCTCTTCTTACCCTCGATCTGTAGCTTCGTCCGGATCGACCAGACGTGGCTTGGCCGCAAGGGTGGCTTGGCGCCAACAAGCTTGCCTTTATTCCAAGGTGCGCGCGCGAGCTTGGAGTCCGGTTCAGTTGGAGCGATTGGCATCTTTGAGTCTTCCATGGTCTGTCTCCTTGTTTGAAAGACAAACCAGGATGCATGATCAAGATCCATAAGATCGGTGAACCGAACCTCATGGTGAAGCCTCTCAGCCATTATTGCTATATCGCGTGTCGCACCACTCAGCGGACCAATCTCATGCAACGCGGCGCAGGTGGTTGTCGAAAGACAGGCCTTCGATGCGATGGGTGTGGGCGTCCGCGTCGCCGGGCAAGGACACCTCGAAAATACCTTCGCCGGTCGTGCACGCTATCCCTGCATCATCAGTGGGTGCGATCCCGCAGGCATCGGCTAGGTGCTTCTCGCCGACGATCTCAGCTGTCGCGGAGTCGAAATACAGGATGCGCCCGGCACGCGGCGCGGATGCCGCAACAATGCGCCCGTCGCGGCTCGATGCCATAGAACCGATGTAGCCCTTGAGGTCCTTGCCCGAGGTGGCGTCCGGCTCGGACATCTCGACGGGCCTGTCGATACCGACGCGGCCGACCAGCCATGGCGTCGCGTCCGGGCCACCCTCCCACTGTCCGCCGAACCAGACGTTGCCCTGATCAACGCAGCACATGTGGCGAAGCGAGAGCTGGTGCAGGTCCTTGGAAAGTTCGTGCTGCGTCTTGAGGTCGCCCGTGCGGCTGTCAATGAAGGCGATCGACGGCGACATGGTGTCGATGTTGAGCTTGGCGCGGCCGGCAGCCGGATGCGTTTCGATGCCCCCGTTGGCAATACACAGGGTCGCGCCGTCTTGCAGCATCAAGACTTCATGGGGGCCGACGCCATGGGTCGGCAGCTCGCCAACGCGGCGGAACCCGGCCTGCACATCATAGACGCCGAGCACGCCGCGCGCGGCCTCATAATCGTTCTCGGTTGCGAAAAGGAGATGGCCATCGGCAGAGAAGACGCCGTGACCATAGAAGTGGCGGCCTGCAGATGCGGTGAAGATTCGCGTCTCTTGGGAACCGGCAACGTCAATGGCGACCGCGAAATTCCCAGGTCGCCGCGCGAACGCCACGGCCGTTCTGGCATCGGGTGAGATGGCAACATCGTGGCCCCGTGCACTCAGCGGGATCACATGCTCTACGACGCCTTTCGCATCGAGGAATACCACCTGATAGCTGCCGTCCGCCGCGCGCGCCGCCGACACGTAGCGCGCGCCTTGAGACGCACGAACAGCCGATGGCAACGCCAGCGGCACTGACACCAGCAGCGCCGCACCACCAATAAGAGCCGCTCTGCGATCAATCGCCATCGAGTTCGTTGAATCCGATTGTCAGTGCAGAAGCTGGCGCAATCTGTCGCCCGATGATCTGTCGCAGGCCGTTGAGATTAAAACGCGAGCGCCTGAGGGCCATGAGGTTCTCCTCGGAGGATGCCGCTGCAGCCGTTTCCTTCGACGGCAGGATCATGGTCGCCGCGTCGCGCTCCAGCGTATCGTAGGCGCTCACGATCCAGTCCTTCATCCACGACTTGCTTTGGTCCTTGGAGCCGACGTCGGCGATGACGAGATCGAGGTGCAGCGCCTTGTGCTGATTGTGCAGCACGAGCAGCGACGTGGCGACGACGTCGCGGGCAAGGCCGGCGTGCTCGAAAGGAAGACCCGCCCAGGACTTGTTCGCTTCCGCCGCCTTCATCCAGGGCAGCAGCATCTCCTCGCGCACCAGCTGCAGGCCGGTTAACAGCGCACGAACCAGCTCCGAGGCCGCCTCGCTCGCGGACTTGTAGTCCTCGTTTCCCGGCACCCCGGGCGTCAACAGCCTCTGGCGCCAGCCCGTCTGCGGATTTGTCCAATCGTGGACCATGGCATCGGCCAACAGCGTAACGTGTCCGGCGACGGCCTGCGCAAGACGACAGCGATACGCTCGCGCGTCCTCCACTTCATTGCTGGCGTTCAGATGCAACAGGATTTCGAGCGCCGGAAGGCCCTGGAGGGCGGCCGACTGGCCGGAAACTGCCGCGGCGGAAAGCAGCTCGGCCGGGCGGTCGGCCATGACCTTGGCCACCTGACGACGTGTGACGCCGCGCGGATCGGGCAGGAAGGCGATGCGCTGCCAGCGGTTGTCGGTCCGCGCCGGACCGAAGCGAACGTGCTGGATGCGCGCCCAGGCGTGAACGCTGCCAGCAAATGCACCCCGCGCCGTCGCCAGCGCCTCGGCAGTGGGTGTCTCGCACCAAGCGCCGATCGCGTCCGTCGTCTTCGTGCTTGCTTCGGCGAAGAACTGGTAGGCCGGCACGATGGTATTGTCGACGGCCGACGTCACCATCGCCCCGAGCTCAGGTGGAATTCTCGGCGCCTGCTCCGCCACTGAGATCGCCGGCTGCGCGGTCAGTGCGTCGAGGAATGCAACAAGCGCCGCAGCCATGAGCAAGCAGCGCCTGATGCGTGCGGAACCTGCAACCGGGACCAATCTCAATGCCCCTCCACCTCGTCGGCGGATTGCGCATTGAGCAGGCCATAGTTCTCGACGCCGATCTTGCCCAGGAGGTCGAGCTGCGTCTCGAGGAAATCAATGTGTCCTTCCTCGTCGGAGAGCAGTTCCTCGAACAGCTTCATCGATACGAGATCGTTCTTCTTGCGGCACAAGTCGCGGCCCTTCATGTAGTGCTCCTTGGCGATGTACTCGCCCTTCAAGTCGCACTCCAGAACCTCTTTCACGTTCTGGCCGATCATCAACGGTGCTACCGTTTGCAGGTTGGGATGACCCTCCAGGAAGATGATGCGCGCGATGATCTTGTCTGCGTGCTGCATCTCCTCGATCGACTCGGCACGCTCCTTCTTGGCGAGCTTGCCATAGCCCCAGTCGTCGAGCAGGCGATAGTGCAGCCAGTACTGGTTGACGGCGCCGAGCTCCAGCTTCAGCGCCTCGTTGAGCATGCTGATGACGTCCTTGTCGCCTTTCACGTCGCTCCCCTTTTTCCTGTTGAGTTGTCAGACCGGCAGCATGAGGTCTGTTAGCGTGTCGATTGCTGGACAACGCGGACCTGCTTGCTTGTTTCTTGCCTTTCGCAACCTGCGCTTGACGCTGGAACAGGCATTGGGACACACCAGTCCGCGGCGTTCCAGCTCCTCAAGTTTTGCATAGATTGTCTCGACGGCGAGCGGGGCGCAACCGCAGCACTCCATGCGCTTGTTCAAATGACGCCAGATCACGCCCGGCGTCGGCAGCAGCGGGTCAGGTTGCGTCATGATATCGAGCAGGGCCAGCTCGATGTCATGGTCCGAAATCACCGTGCAGGAACAGATCAGCATTTTCGCCACACTCCTACATCGGCCGCGCGGCGACGGGATCGACATACGCATTGGCATTGACGATCCAGGCCGGTGAAACGACATGCTCGACACTGCGCAGCGTCAACGCGTAGGTGCCGGCGTGATGCAGCACCTCGTCGACCATCGAGTTCTCGATGAGCGCGAAAGCACAAGCGCGCATCGCTGGACAGGTGTTGTGTTGGCAGGCTGCGATCATGGAGATGGCAAGGCACTCGTCGCGGCAGAACCCGAAGGCACTGAGCGGCCTGACGGAAATGGGGCTGCGCGAAGAAACGGCGACGGCCTTCGACCACGACGCGAGCGAGCTTACGGCCGTCTCGGCGTGTTTTGGTCCAAGCAAATTTGAATAAAGGCGCCAGACTTCTTCCCAGCACCCGACGTCGCTATTCTGATAGCCTGCAATCCAGCCGCGAAATCCGAGGCCGACGATGGCTTCGGCAGGATATTGATCCAGGCGATTGCCGGTGGGGCAGATGAGGCAGCCCGAGCGCTGCGCACGCCGTTCCGATGCCGCCAGCTGATTGCTCCTAGCGGCATCGCCCGAGCGTGTCATCTTCTTCATGTTCTTCTCCAATCGAGGGGGTTCAAGGCCCCGACATCGGACGTCGCAATTCATGACTGTGTTGATATAGAAATCGCCAGCTGCGGGAGATGTCAATCAGAAACATGGACTGCGAAACGACTTGCCGCAGGCAAAATTCCCCTAGTTTTGAAGCTTTCAAAACTAGGGGCCTGGCGCTCTGTCGAATCGACCGGTGCTGAGGTTTCAGGCCCACCCGGGCCCACTCCCGCTAGCGCTGTTGGGCACGTACCGCGCCGCGAGGCTTTGAAGCACGCGAGACCTTGGGAGCAGTCTTCTTCGCGGTCCTGGCAGTCTTGGCAGATTTCGTGCCGGGTTGCTTTTGCGTCCGCGCCATGTCGGCAATCGTCGTCTGGTTGAGCACCGACACGAACGCCTCGAATGCTGCATCAAACAGGTGCTCCTGCTGGCCATCCAGTGCTGATGCCTCGCTATCCGCGGTGTCAGGCAGCATCTCCATCGCTTTGACGACTTCGCCAACCCTGATCGATTCGGCGGGCGATTTCAGGCGCACACCACCGTAGCGCCCGCGCTCTCCCTCAAGGAAGCCAGCGCGTGAGAGAAGGTGCACGATCTTGAAGGTGTTCTGCTGGGTGAGGTCAAGGTCCGCAGCCAGTTGCGCGACCTTCTGTAGACCGTCTCCAGCACGCGCGCACGCCACAAGGACACGCAAGGCATGCGACGTGACCTTGTTGAGCTTCATGAGGAGCGATTTCCCTTACTGACGCCGACGCACCATCTTGTCAGCGATTTCAGCAGGTTCGTCAACCTGATGGCGAGCGGCAATTGAGTGGCGGCAGGCTGTTCGCCGGATGCCGGCACGGCAAGAAGGTCCAACTGGCGCTCGCGCAATGCAAGCGCAACGACGATCTGACGCGTCAGGCGAGACATTCCAAATCCTTCCAGTTCACGGTGCGGACCGACAAACATCCGAATGGGAGGCCCAATCCGTGTAACAACGGCCACATCGTAGTTTCCATACGAAGATTGTCATCAATTAATTGTTGACGCGCTTCATATACAATGAGATGAGCATGGAATGGCGCCTGCGAATGGTAAGCAACCGAATGCTTGCGTGCCGGACGCGACGTCCCGAACCCAGGGCCTTGAACCCTGCGCCATCGGAGAGGATGACCATGCTGAAACTGATCGCGCGTGCAGCATTTGCTGCACCGTTCCTGCTGACTGTGACGACCGCCGAGGCGCAAAAAGCGCCTGACGCGACCGGGGTGCTTGCAACCTATGCGGACATCGCCGGGGCCGGCTATGCCGACTCGCTGGCCACGGCCAAAACCCTCCAGGGTGCGATTGCCAAGCTGATCGCAGACCCCACGCAAGCCAATCTCGAGGCCGCCCGTGCCGCTTGGATCGTTGCACGCGTTCCCTACCAGCAGACCGAGGCCTTCCGGTTCGGCAACAAAATCGTCGACGATTGGGAAGGCAAGGTCAACGCCTGGCCGCTCGACGAGGGGCTAATCGACTACGTCGACGCCTCCTACGGTACGGAAAATCCCGAGAACCCGCTGTTCACCGCCAACATCATCGCTTCAAAGTCGATCAAGGTAGCGGGAGAGGACGTCGATCTGACGACGATCACCAAGGAGATTCTGGCCGACAAACTGCACGAGGCCGGCAAGGTCGAAGCCAACGTCACGACCGGCTACCATGCCATCGAGTTCCTGCTCTGGGGCCAGGATCTCAACGGCACCGATGCCGGCGCCGGCAAGCGCCCGGCAACCGATTTCGATCCGAAGAGCTGCACCGGCGGCAACTGCGATCGCCGCGCCGCCTACCTCAAGGCCGTCACCGACCTGCTCGTCGACGACCTCGCCTGGATGACCGGCCAGTGGGGCAAGGACGGCGACGCGCGCAAGGCTGTCACCGGAGCCGAGGCCAAAGCCAGCCTTAAAACCATTTTCACCGGGCTCGGCTCGCTGTCCTACGGCGAGATGGCGGGTGAGCGCATGAAGCTCGGTCTGCTGTTGCACGATCCGGAGGAGGAGCACGACTGCTTCTCCGACAACACCCACAACTCGCACTTCTACGACGTGATCGGCATCCGCAACGTCTATTTCGGCGCCTACAAGCGCACCGACGGTAGCGAGGTGAAGGGGGCGTCCGTCTCCGATCTCGTCAAGGCCAAGTCGCCCGAGACCGATTCGGCCGTGCGCAAGGCGATCGAAACGACCGTCGAGAAAATGGGGGCGTTGAAAGCGCGCGCGGAGAAAGGCGAGCGCTACGACCAGATGATCGCTCAGGGTAACGCCGAGGGTAACGCCGTCGTCCAGGCCGCCATCGACGCCCTGATAGCGCAGGCCAAGGAATTCGAGCGTGCCATGGCCGTTCTCGAGTTGGGCTCGGCTGAGTTCGAGGGCTCCGACAGCCTGGATAATCCGGAAAAGGTGAAGAAGTAGCCTGGCGTTGCGGCGCGCAGAGCGCGCGCCGCCAAGCATCACAACGCACACGACTGAAACCTGCAATCTGAAGAGAGGTCGCCATGACCCCATTTCTTCGGCCGAGCATTTGCGCGCCGATTTTCCTCGCCTGCCTGTCGCTGTCCACGCCGCTTCTCGCCGCCGATCTTGGCGGGGACTGCTGCGCGGATCTGGAAGAACGCATCGCCGAACTGGAGACGACGGCAGCGCGCAAGGGCAACCGCAAGGTGTCCTTGACGGTCGCCGGACAGGTCAACCATGCGGTGCTGTTCTGGCATGACGGGCACGAGCGCAACACCTACCTCGTCGGCAACAAGAACGACCAGTCGAACTTCTCGTTCACGGGCGATGCCGAGTTCGCAAAGGGCGTGAAGGCCGGCTATGCGATGACGATCCGTCTCAAGGACAACCTGTCCGACGAGGTGAACCAGGACAGTGACGATGGCGAAGCAGGCTTCGTCATCTGGGAGTCCTACTGGTTCCTGGAGAGCGAGAAGCTCGGCAAGCTGTCCATGGGCCAGCTGTCGCGCGTTTCCGATACTGCGCCCGAGAACGATCTATCCGAAACCAACGTCGCCGGGTATGCCGGCGTGCAGGACATGGGCGGCGGCTTCTCCCTGCGCTTCAAGTCCGGCGCACTGTCGGGCATCACGCTGGGCGACGTCTACAATCACTTCAACGGCGATACCGCCAACGTCGTGCGCTACGATACGCCCGCCATCGCCGGCTTCGTCTTCTCGGCAAGCTATGGCGAGGACGACATCTGGGATGTCGGCGCCAAATACGAAGGCTCGTTTAATTCCATCAAGCTCGCCGCCTCCATCGCCTACACGCATTCGACCGACGAGACGGGCTTGAACAGCGACGGCGACAGCTCGCACAGGACGCTGGTCGGCTCGTTCGCCCTCCTGCACGAGCCCTCGGGCCTCAACGCGCTCGTCTCCGCGGGCCACCGCTCGTTCGCCGATCCCGTGCTCGACCTCGACGGCAACCCGCGCACGCCCGAGGACGCCAGTTTCATCTATGCCAAGCTCGGCTGGATCGCCAAACTGACGAGACTCGGACCGACGGCCTTCTACGGTGAGTACGGCCGCTTCAGCGACTTCGTCTCGGCAACCGAGGACTTCGGCGTCGCCGCCGACGCTGGCGGTGGTGTCGTGGCCGTGCGCATTGCCGGCAACACCGCTCAGGTGTGGGGCTTCGGCGTCGTCCAGCACATCGAGGCGGCCGAGATGCAGATCTATCTTGGCTACCGGCATCACGACTTCGACTTCGATCTGGTCGATGCTGGCGGCGACGCCGTGTCAGGCGAGAAATTCGAAAGCTTCCAGAGTGTCGTCATGGGTTCGAAGATCTCGTTCTGACGACTGGAACGGCATTACCCCTCCCGGAGCGCCGTCCGCCACCCCCGCGGGCGGCGCTTCACCATATCGAGCCTCCCGTTCGCCGATTGCGTTGCATCAATGACCTGTTCCGCGGCAATCATTTTGTTGACGGCATGCGTATTGATAATGTGCAGCGAGCATCCCTTCATCCTGCGAGAATGGCAATGAGCACACCACGCACGTTCCTTGTCGTTGCTGCAGCACTCGCGCTCCTCGTCGGGACAGCGGCGGGCATCTTGGTGGCAGGCGACAGCGGCAATCGGAAGGGTAGCGAGTTGTCGCCAGGCGGCGCTGCCACCACGCCCGGCTCGACCGACCATCCCGATGCCTTCTCGCGGTTCTCCAACGGCATCGGTTTCGACGGCGAAGCGCGCTTCAAGCTCGGCAACGCGATCTTCCGCAAGCAATGGGTTTCTGCCCCGTCGTCGACCCGCTCATCCGATGGGCTTGGTCCTCTCTACAATGCGCGCGCCTGTCAGAACTGCCACCTCAAGGACGGTCGCGGGCGACCTCCCGCGGATGGCGAAGCTGGCGTGTCGATGTTCCTGCGGCTTTCGATCCCACCTCTGACCGACGAAGACAGGCGCGCGCTTGCCGAACACCGTACCAATGTGATTGGCGAGCCGACCTATGGCGGGCAGTTGCAGAATTTCGCCATCCAGGGGCAAACGCCTGAAGGCCAGATGGCCATCACTTACGAAGAGATGCCCGTGAAGCTCGGCGACGGTACGGTCGTCACGCTGCGCAAGCCATCGTATGCAGTCACGCAACCGGGATACGGCGCGCTTCATCCGCAAACCATGCTATCGCCGCGCGTGGCGCCGCAGATGATCGGCCTCGGCCTTCTGGAAGCCGTGCCCGAAGCAACGATCCGTGCGCTTGCCGATCCCGACGACAAGGACGGCGACGGCATCTCCGGCCGTGCCAGCGAGGTGTGGTCCCGTGAACAGGGCCGCGCGATGCTCGGCCGTTTCGGCTGGAAGGCCGGCAACCCGTCGATACGCCAGCAAAGCGCCGATGCGTTCAACGGCGACATGGGGCTGTCGACCTCGCTGTTCCCGTCCTCGTCGGGCGATTGCAGCGGCGCACAGACAGCTTGCCGCGCGGCGCCCAACGGCAACTCGCCCAAGCCCGAGGACCCGGAAGTCTCCGATCAGCTGCTGGATCTCGTCACCTTCTATGCACAGAACCTCGCGGTGCCGATGCGGCGCAACGCGGAGGCCGCAAACGTGCTGGAAGGCCGGTCGATCTTCACCGCCATCGGCTGCGTATCCTGCCATCGTCCGAGCATGCAAACGGGCGAAGCCCCGGGCCAGCCTCACCTGTCGAACCAGACCATCTGGCCCTACACCGATCTCTTGCTGCACAACATGGGCGATGGCCTCGCCGACAACCGCCCCGAAGGGGTTGCGACAGGACGCGAGTGGCGCACCGCGCCCCTCTGGGGCATCGGACTGACGGAGACGGTGAGCGGCCATACGATGTTCTTGCATGACGGCCGCGCGGGCAATATCGAGGAAGCAATCCTCTGGCACGGCGGCGCGGCGCAACGCGCACGCGACAGCTACATGGCGTTGACCAAGGCCGAGCGTGAAGCGCTGATCGCCTTCGTCAACTCGCTTTAGGCACGCCGCTGCATTGCCACAAAGCTATGTAGGGCAGCGCATCCCCTCAGGTCGGCTTCCGCAATTGCAGCAAAGACCCTTGGGTCAAACGCACCTGCTCGTCGGCCTTCAAGCCCCAATCGCCACTAAAAATGGAAGATCATAAGGAACAGCGAAAGCGAAGCTTCGCAGTGACCTGCGCATGTCCGCTTTTTGTATCACAGCTGCGAGTGGCTGTTTCCCTTGCGCATTGAATGAACGAGCACGTTTCGATGACCGCAAACTCTGGGTCTCGACCGTCAATCCTACTGATCTGTGACGCGTTATGACCCGATGCGCCCTTTAGGCCGTCCGAGATTGTGCCTTTGAGTAATGTCCGGTTTCGATGTCCGCATGAGAAATGGACACGGAGGCAGCCGGCCAGATGACAAAGTGGATTTGCTGCGCTGGTCAACCCGTATGTCGCCCCCCAACTTGCCGCACTCACCTGGACGCGAACACGAATTCCTGCACCGAATGGGACTGGTGCTTGATGGGGTCCTGCAGATCGTCGGTCAGCTCCCTGACACGCCGTCTTGTCCAGCGATAGAGCTCATCGGTTCCGACCAGGCCATCAAGATTAGTGTCGGCTTTGCCGCCCATGCCTTCAATCAGCGCGCTGGTAAAGGCTCCATTTTGACCCCAAGAGCCGGCGTCAAAAGCGAACTGCCGCGCGGTCGACGCCGCGAGAATCATGACGCCATTGTCGGGTGTGGCCGCGTCGTTGCTGAACCGGGTCATGTTGATGGGAAGAATGCCGCCGCTGCGGCCCATGAAGGCGTCAGCCGAATGGCATGCGTCGATGATGGCAATAACCCGCCCGCGTGTCGCGCGCAACGTCTGGATCAGCAGGGCGCCATTGACCGCCGTTGCAGCAAGGTCATCGACATTCGCATCGGTCGGCAGCAATTGGAAGCGTCGATGATGGTCGGTCGCGCCATGCCCGGCAAAGAAGACCAATGACACATCATCGTCCCGGGAGCCATCCTTGAGCCATGCGATCTCTTTCAGCATCTCCCGACGGTCGGGATTGATGAGCAGCCGCGTCTCGACCGAACGATAGGCTCGGCCCGACTGCTTGCGCAGTTCGCGCTCGAGATCTTTGGCGTCGTTGGCCGTCGCCTTCAGCTGCAAACTGGCATTGCGATACCTTTGCACGCCGATGAGGAGTGCGCGAAGCCTTGGTTTCGGCTCCACCGCACGGGCCGGCCCGCGCCACCGCATGGATACCGATATCGGCAATCCCGTGCGGACTCCCGCCCGCGGAACGAATGTCACGATAACGTTTCTTTGCGGAAGCTCCAAGTCGACGTCGAGGCGGGCAGTGTCGGCCTTGGTGGGTGGCACCGCGACATTGCGGCGGTGAATTCCGTCGATCCTGACCGCGACGACGTCCACTGGGAACGGCCCCGACAAACGGGCCTCCAGGCTGAAGCGTACTTTTGCGGTATCAAAATCGCTCGCAACGCTGGGGCTGATAGTCTCTATGACCGGCGGCAGCTGAAGTGAGAAACCGTCGCGCAGCAAACGGATGAGTTCCTGCTCGTCAACAGGATCTGCGGATTGGGGCGCGAGAGCCGTCCCAAGAGCCCTCAGGACTGCATCGGGCCGATAGTAGCGGTCTCGAAACAAGTGGATTGGGAAGAAGTCCGCAGAAATTCCGTCGGATTTATTGAAGTGCCAGCCTAACGGCACGAATTCCTCGCTGCCGGGCGATGCCACGTAATAGCCAGCTGGATCCCACGCCACCCAGCGGCGATCCTCAACATTCGCGAAGAGGCTTAAGATCAAATCTCCGTTTGTGAATCGATACCAACGAACCGTGCCATCCCGGTGCAGGACCACGACGTGGCGGTTGTCAGGCGTCAGCGTGAGCGCGGCGACCGGACCAGCAGCATCCTTTCGCCAGAGCAACCTGCCCATAGCGTCGTAACGGCGAAGCGACCACTCGGTACCGAGGATGAACGAGGACGCGTCGGCCGCAATCGCTAGTGCGCGAGCGATCTCATAGGCATCGAGGGGGAGCTTCTTGCCATTGAGGGTCGGCTCGAAGGAATTGCGCCAGTCTCTTATCTCGAGGCCTTGGGTCTCAGCGGCATAGAACTCCACGTCAGGTGGGCGTTCTGAAAGCGTTTCTTGCACAAGATCGATGAACACCGGCTGGTCCTGAGCCGCGAGCGGGAAGCGTACGATTGTTCCATCCTTCGATACGCCGATTGGCGGTTCCGGCAGATAATACTGGCCGAACCTGACATCACTCTGCCAGCCGCGCAATTTCCCCACGCGCGAAACAACCCCGAATTCCGAACTGTTGCTGGCCACGGCAACCGCATCACCACAAGGCCTCAAGTCCATTATGGTTCCAAAGGTTTCGAGATCGACGTGCTCCTCCTGGTGAGCGTCCTCAGTCCAGGACACCAATTGGCTGCGACCATGGCTGCCGCGACCGCTTGCGTAGAGCCGCTTGCCATCTGCAGACCAGGCAAGGGCATTCGACTCGCCCGTGGAGCGCCTGTCCGCGGCGATCGTCTCGAGACCCTCGGTTTCGATGATGAGGATTTCCGGCGAAAAGGCAAAGCCAAGAGCGAGCCGATCGCCCGTCGGATGTAAAGTGAGGGTCCGCGGGCGCCCGCCGGACACCGCAATCGCCTTCTCCAGCTTCAGGTTTTCGTCGAAGCGGAGTAACTGGCCATCATCGGTCACCGCGAACAGGCGGCCGCGCCTATCGAATGCCAGCGAGACGACCGACGCATGTCCGTAGCCTGTCGTCTCTGCCGCGATAGACCAAGGCGTGGCTTCCGAGTCCCTGTGCCACAGTCTGATCCCCTCACCGCCGGCCAGTCCGACTGCCAAGCGACCGCGGGGCGAAAAAGCCAAGCTGGTGATCACGTTCTTGTGCCCGCCCAAACGGCTCGCCACTCGTCCAGAAGGCGTGTCGATCAGATAGACCCCGTTCGCTCTGGACCGCGGGGCACCTGCATCCCACCCGCCTGCTGCGAGCCTGCGACCGTCTTGCGATAGAGCCAGGGCATACACGGAGCCTTCGTTGCCGAACCCGATCGGCAACCGGACGGCGTACCGGTGGATGAAGGAGCCACCGGCTTCAGGAACGGACCAAACCCTCACCGTCTTGTCGCCCGAGCCGGTCGCAACGAATGAGCAGGCGCTGTCAGCCACGATCTGCGATATCACTCCCGTGTGCCGACCCGGATCCGCTCTCAGTATGGGGAAAGACTGTGCCGCTGCTGGTTCGGCACATGGAATTGCGGAGACGAGAACCATGATCGCCGTCACGGCCACGATCAAAAAATTTCGGTGGAGGCAAGACATTGGCCCCTCGACGTAACCGCGATCAGACGCAACGCCACAATATGAGGTCGTCAAGACCCGAGAGCTGGTCGGAATGTGCCTCGCCGGTTGACTGGTGGTCCGCCCTCTCAACCCACCGCACCCTGGGGTACCTTACTCCGACTCACAGTCACCTTGTCTTGCCTCTATCCCAACTAAGTGCCGCTGAGCGGTGATTTCAGCGCCAGCGACCGTCGCGCGGAGCCGAACTAGCTGTTGCATTGACGACCAAACGGACGATGCCAGACTGATACGATTGGAGGCAAGGATAATGCGTCTCGGCTCAATCAACCCAATGTCCGTTGATCAAGGTGAGGCAGTCATAGAGTTAGGCGAATCCGCTTTCTGACCTTTGCGCGGGCTTTATGTCTGCAAACTCTGCCTAACAGACCTTATTCGACATCCGAATTAGCAATTCCGCTCCACTCGATCTGCGCCAGGGGGCGACGCCGACAGGCCGAGACCGAAGGGCTCGGTCAACGAGCACCCGGTCGTCGGCAGTGCCGGCGAGGCGGCCAAGGGCCACAAGAACTCCAGCCCCGTTACCAACAACATCGCCGTGATATAATTCGACAATGGCCAACGATAGGGGAGAGCGGCTCGTCGTGGCGGAACGCGAGCTGATCTACGAACTCCTGACCGACATCGAGCGCTACGACGGATCGGCGGCCGACCTATCCGGAGAGCAGCTGTAGCAGCGCCACGGTCAGAGCCGCGGTGCCAAGTCCGTGCGCGATCAGGATGGAACCGAAGTATTTGTAAAGCCGCAGCTCGAGATCGCGCAGGTCGCCGCGTGTCATTAGGCCCTCGCTGGCAAGATCGCGAAACGCCTCGGCGATCCCTTCGGCCTGCTGTGCCGAAAACCCGCGCTACTGCAGCCGTGTGATCAGCTTGTGCGTGTCCCTGATGACGAAGCCATCCATATAAAACAAGTATAGCACGGACGACAAAAAAAGACAGGGCAACACGACGGTGTTGCCCTGCGCTGATCGGGCAGGCCGCGAAGTATCGAGCGCGCCGTAATCACTCTCTGCCGCACGGCGGCCGCCGATCAGATCGTCATCCACCGACGGGCAGACACCGACTGCATCCAAGTCTACCATTCAAGCTCGTCGATGATCTTCACGAACGCCGCCTTGACGTCATCCGGCGCCAACGTGCACGACCGATAACAGAGAGCCCCGCGCGTGTTGCCGCGGCGGGGCTGAAAGATCTGTGATCTGCTACCTGCGGCGCTTGTTTGATGTCGCTGGCTCATCCGGCTTGGCGTCGTCGTCGCTGAACTCGCGCAACACGATGCGGCCGTTGGTCGGCAGGGCCGACAGCACGATGTTGTAACCCTTGCCGTCGGCATGCGCGAAGACGCTGCCGATGCGCGTCCAAAAGGCGTCCTTGTCGTTGTCGTCGCCGCGGTCCTCAACCGCGTAGGCCTTGTGGCTGGGTTTGCCGGACATGGCTTTTCTCCTCTTCCTGGGTTGGCTGGTGGCGAGCACGCTCACTGGAATGGCGAACCATTCCGCGATGAGACGTGCGGCGTCCCTGATCCCGACGCGCTCCATTTCGGCGACGAACTCGAGGCTTCCGCCTCCACGATCGCAATCGCCGAAGCAGCGCCAGGTGCCGGCGCGGGGATCGATGACGAACTGGCGCTTGTTGCTGCCCCTGTGGATGGGGCAGGCACCCTTGAGCCTTGCCCCGACGCGCTTGAAGGCGTCGTCGAGGCCATACCGGCTCAGGATCACGGAGAGGGGGACGGCGCGCCGGATGAGCGCGAAGTCCACCTCATGAGGTGGGTTGCGCTTCATCGTGGCTGGTCCCGTGTCGTTCACTTTTAACTGCCCTGCAGTGTATCATTCATCAGACTGCTGTCCATATCGGCCCAAGCACTCGGTATCTGTTAGGATCGGCCGCCGGCTGAAGGCGCCCCGTCAAGGGCGCGCTCGCGCGGCCGCTTCGAAAAGGCGGCAAACCCTTGACGGGGCGCCTTCAGCCGGCGGCCAAGGAAGGGATACCGAGAGCGTGGGATCTTTCATGCGAGAAGGCTCACGCGTTCGCCCGCGTCGTTGACCCAGGCGGCGCCAATGGCGCCGTTCACGGCGATGGCGTCCGCTGTGCTGTAGAGAAACAGACCCGGCGCGACGCCACCGGTCACGTCGTTCTGCGCGGCGATCATATTGGCGATGCGCTTGTCCGACGGCGTGACGGTGAGGATGCGAAAGCTCTTGAAGCCCCAGGCCTCCGTGGTCTTGCCCTCGCGCCAGGCATGGAAGTAGCCGATCAGCTTCCTGCGGAAGCTCGACTTGCCGACGAGACGCTTGGCGTTGATGTCCATGGTGCCGCGGTCGATCTCGACGGCGTAGTTGTGCCGCGTCGCATTCGCGTAGGCGATCGAGAACAGGCGGTCGGGCACGACGCCGATGGCGATCGATTTCGCCTGGCCGGGCACACGGACGTCGACGTGACAGCGGAACGGATCGCCCAGCGACCGGCGATCGGCAGGGAAGGTGGGCAGTAGATCGTGATGATCGACAAGCCGCAGACCGGCATCGCCACGAACGGCAAGGTCGACGGCGATCTCGATGGTGTGGGCGAGAAACTGGCTGGTGGCCCGCGCATTCTTGGTCGTCCAATCGAGCCGGCCATCGACCGCGTAGCCGAGTTCGGCGAGCAGGTGCGCACCCTTGCGTGCCAAGCCGTAGACGAGCGGCCGATTGCCGTCGTCGAAGAACATGGCGAGCTGGGCATGCTGGTGCGACGGCCGGTCGAGCAGCGCGTGATAGAACATGAGCTTCAGGCGCACCAACAGCGCTTTCGCTGAGCCGCCCACCACACGCGCGATCTGCTGCGAGGTCAGAAACCGGAAACGCGCAACAGCAATGAGGATGGCGATGTCGCGCTCGGTGATGCGCAAGCCCGGCGGAGCGGTCGGTCGCGTCAGGCGTTTGAGCGGTGGCACCAAGATCGAGGACATGTCCTCATTCTAGGTCACCATGAAATCGCGGCCAGACCGCTGTGGGGATTGGTGCAAGGTGCACACGACAGCGCATGGGGGAGCTGGACATCGCGTGCCGACAGAGCGTGGCGGATTGCGGGGCCTGTCGGGTGGTTTGCCGAGTGGCAGATCCGGGGTATCAAAGCGGACACTCAAACATCGATTTCGACGGTTGAGGTTGACCCACATCGACCGTCGTGTCGGTGCGCAACACTCGTGTTGCAAGTGAGCAGAGCACCGCGCCCAACAACGTGTGCACCGCGACAGCCTCGCCTTGCGGGGGGCTCGGCGGCAATGGCAGCTTGTCACCCGAGAGCGTTTCCGCTCACTTTTTCGACGAGGGTCAGAGAGCTATCGCCACGTATTAGTGACGGCCTGTGGGTTCATGTGGCGGCTTTGGGCTGACGATTGGCGATCGACAACTCAGTTCGAGCCACAATGCATCGCTCCCGTATAAGGATTCCTATGGCAGCGCCGCTGCGCGCGATTGGGTCTGTTGCGGCTCGCGTTGATACCTTGTGCGATGGTGTTTGCGATCGCGGCGGCGGCAGCAGCCTGCGCCGCCGCATCGTAGTCGGGCTGACGCCGACGGTTGGACTTGGGTTGCCTCTGGGCCACCTCCGGGCGCTGGTACTCGCAGTAGTAGCGTCCCTTGCTTTTGTAGACCCGGATGAGTCGGCTCCCGTACTTCTGCTCGCATTCCGCGCGCGCGGCGGCCTTCTGTCCCGCGTCGGACATATGGCACGAGTAGCTGCCGTCCGCCCTTATGGCCCCTGCAGTCCAGCCGCTGCCGGCATTGTTGCGGTTGCACCAGGCGTTGGCGGTCGCTTGTGTGGGCAGGCACTTGAAGCCGCCGCGTTGGTCGACGTCGGCTGCATGGTGGCCGGCGCCGTTTTTCGCGACGCACCACTTATCAGCAGTTGTCCGCGTCGGCTTGCAGAAGAATCGGCCGTCCTCCAGCACATGGCCGACCACGTAGCCTTCTCCGAAGTCCCGACGGCAGACTGCAGCTCGCCTATCCTCGGGCGTCTGCGAGCGCACGACGGTCGCGTCGGTCTCTTGAGCCTTGCAGGTTACGAGCGCCTGGTCGAGACGCTCACCCATCGCCTTGTAGAACCCGGCCCCACCCAGACCTGCAAGACGCGTGCGTTCGGCGCGCATTGCCGCCTTGTCGCAGCTTTCCGAGAGCTGCGTGACCCGGTCCTCCTGCCCCTTCGCTTGCGCTATCCGCGTAAGATTCGAGTTGATCCGCTCGATGATGCCGACGCAGGTGGTGCCGCCTGCCGCGATGGTGCGTTTCAAGGCGTCCTCGGAGTGACTGCGCGCGCCCTCGAGGTCGCCGGCGGCATAGGCTTCCTTGGATCTCTGGTAGCTCTCCGCCACCGGAATGGCACGTCGCGCCCTCTCTCCGAGGCTCTTCAGCCAGGCATGCCCTTTACGTGAGAGTTGCTCTGCCCTTTGCGCCAGCGTCTCCGGCTCGCACGACCGCAGGTCGTCGCGCACCTTGGTGAGACCGTCGCGCATCCGTTCGATCTTGTCGCTCGCGTCCGCGGCGCGCTGGCGGACTTCGGGGCATTGGCCTGTACGGGCTCCGTCGAGCTTGCCGCGCACCTCCTCGACGATCGCCCGCGCGTCGACGAGGCCCCGCTCCTCCTCGTAGCGTTCGTTCGCCGCATCGAGCCGGGCGGACAGCGCGGCACAATCAGTCGCGTTCTCATCTTCGCCCGCAGCCTCCTGCCCAGTCTTTGCGGCACAGTCGGAGGTGTCGGTTTTAGGCAAGCCTGCGGTCCCGGAGGTCGTCGTATCGGCAGGCTTTGCATCGCACTCTGCTTTCACCTTCTCTCCGGTCGCGTCCTGGTCCTTGGCAGGCGCCGTCGCCGTCTTCGGCGGGACGATCTCGATGAGATCGTCGATCGGTATCCCGACCTTGATGAAGTTGCACAAGTCGAGGACCTTGAAATCCTCTGGGTAGGTTACCCGAATGCGGCCCTCGCGTATCCGTTTGGCGAGGAGATTGCACTGCTCCTGCCGGGCACTTCGTTCGGTCTGGCCGGTGATTACCTCCCAGTCCCTCCACAGGTCGTCCATCGCGGCTGCGACGGCGCGATTGAGAGACTGGCCGGTCTCCGTATTGTTGAGTATCCATTCGCCGCCGTGGCGCGTCAGCGTCCAGGTTCCCCAGGCCGCCGCGGCCGCTGGGCTCGCTTCCATGAGGACGCCCAGGCCTCCGGCCTCCATGAGATCCTTGGCCAAGCCGCTCGCCTTCTCGAACAGAGCGTCCGCCTCCGCATTGGTCAGCGACGGGTCCCAGGTCGCCTTCTTGATCGTCTCAAGATAGTCCTTGAGCCTGGAGGCCGCACTCGCGACATCCGCAGCGGTGGCAATGCGACCCAAGACCTCCATCGACTTGATCGCTCCGTCGAGCCCTTTGCGCATCAGGCCGGCCTTCGCGGCGTCATCGATCTGGCCCGTCGCCCTGGCGAGATCGTCGGCACTGCTAGCACCCTTGGCTGCACTGCTGGGCAGATTGTCGATCGCGGCTGCGACCCGGTTGCCTAGATTGGGGTTGCGCTGCTTCAGCGCATCGAGCGCGGCCGATCTCTCGGCGGGCGGCAGACGGTCGACGAGCCGCGTCAGGTCGTCGACGGCCGCCGTGCGCGCGAAATCTGGGTTGTTCTTCGCCGCTTCCGCAATCGATTCGGTCAGGTCAGCTATCGCCTGATTTCTCGACTTCGCCGTCGCGGCATGGGCATCGCGTATCGCATCAACATTTTTCGGGTCCCGCATTGCTCCTTTCGCCGCGATCGACTTTCCGTCCGGCGTCATGGCGCGGTTGCGGGGGGGCAGCCCTTCTTGATTGCGCAGATAGTCGTCAAGCGCCTCAAGCCGCGAGGTGTATTTCTGCTCCTGCGCCATCCGCTGGAAAACCTTGGCGCGGTTGCGCGGGTCGTTGAACTGCGCCGGGTTCTTGAACATGTCGTCGATGAGGTGGCTCTTCTTGTCGGTGAAGTCGATCATCTCCCCAGCGTAGCCGGACACGTGCCGCGTGCTGATCTTGCCGCCGTCGCCGGTTCGGCTGATGCGCTCGAAATCGGCGGCAAAACGGTTTTTGTAAGCGTCGTTGTTCATTTTCGCGATGTCGCGGAACTCGTCCGCAGAGACATGTCGCGGGTCGGCCATGAAATCGGTGTCGAGCTTCTTCTGCCAGTCATTCTTGGGCGTGTACGCCTCGCCGGAGCCTTGCAGGCTCTCGCGCATATAGTCGTTGACGCGATCGTTGTACCCGGACTGCATCTTCGCGATGCCATCCTTGTTCTTCACGACCGTGATGTAGTCGGAATCCGTGCCCGGGCTGAACGGCGAGTTGGCCGGCCTCTGCTGGACAGTGAACTCGGCGCCGGCTGCCTCGGCAGCGGCCTTTGCAAAGCTTTCGTTCTTTGCTGCGAAGTGCTTTTGGGCCGCTTGGTAGCTGGCGTCCGAGATCTCGCCGTTGAGGCGGGCGGCGTTGATCGCGTCGTTGTTGGCGAACAAACGCGCCTGGTCGGCGCGGCTAAGCGCCTCGATATTGTTCCCGGCTGCATCCAGACGCTTGATGAGATCTCTCCCATCTGCGTCCAGCGTATACTGGGCGACCGCCGCGGGCGCGGCCATGAGAAGGGCGACAAGGCACAGGGTTGTGACCCAAGCCAGTCGGCAGAAAGCGCACAAATTCATCGCTCGCCTCCCTTGGAATCTACGACATGCGGCCTGCTCTGGCGCCATTCACCTTTCTGTTTTACTGCTGTGCTGCAGCGGCTGCTCCGTTATTCGAGACGGTCTAACCCCTTGAATTCATCATCTTTCACGGCCGGCGCATTTGTGCTGGCGCTCCCGGCCTTCTGCGCTCCGAGCTCCTTGGTGGTAGGAAACTTGCCCAGCTCCACAACGATCTTCAGCTCCTTGCCGCCGCGCCGCACGAGAAGATCGACCCGTTCCTTTGGCCTCAACTCGGCAATGGTGCGTGCGAGATCACGGCTGTCGGCGATCTTCTTGCCTCTGACTTTCACAATCACGTCACCGACCTTCAGGTCCGAGTCCGCCGTTGGACCTGGCCTCGTAATCTCGTTGACAAGCGCGCCTTCGGCTGAGCCGAGCCCAAGCTCTTTGGCTTTGTCGGCGTCGACATTCTGTATCTTGATCCCGAGCCAGCCTCTCTCTACCGAACCTGAACGCTTCAGGTTCTCAGCTACCTCCCTGACGATGTTCGATGGAACTGCAAAGGCGATCCCGACGCTGCTGCCGGTTGGGCTGTAGATTGAGACGGTCATGCCAACGACCTCACCGTTGAGGTCGAAGACGGGCCCGCCGGAATGACCGCGGTTGATCGCTGCGTCGATCTGCAACGAGTCGTAAGGTCCGCTGCCGACGTCTCGGCTTCTCGCAGAGACAATGCCGAACGTCGCACTGCCGGCGAGCCCGAAGGGACTGCCCATGGCGATGACCGGCTGTCCACGTCGCACGCGATTGGAATCGGCGAAGCGCACGGCCGTCAGCGGGCTAGGCGGGCTCACCTTGAGGACGGCCACGTTCGTGCGCGGGTCGACGCCGATGACCTCGGCTCTAAGAGGTATGCCGCCTTCGACAGTAACGGAAATGGAGGTCGCTCCATCGATCACAAAGTCTGCGGTCACGATATGGCCGTCGGGCGAGAGCACCATTCCCGACGCTTGGTTCTTCTTCGCCTTGTCCTTATTGGCAGCGTCGCCGGCCGACGTTGACGTTCCCTGGCTGGCCGCGACGGCCGCCTTGTTGCGGTCCTGAGCAGCAGATCCCGACTTGTCTTGGCTCTCGAGTATTTTGCGAAGAGCTTCCAACAAGGCGGCGTCCGTGCCCTCTTTCTTCGTCTCAGCCGATTTCCCTTGGCTTTCAAAGATCCTACGGAGAGCCTCTGCAAAGACCGCATTCCCGCCAGCTTGCTGAGCGGATGCCCCTTCGTCCGTAGGCGCCTTTGCTCCCTCTGTCGCGACAGTGACGACGCTTGGGGCAACGCGATCGATGATGTCGGGGAGGGCGGTGAGCCCCTGCGCGTGCGCCGTTGGTGAAGCGAGGCCGGTCACAACCGCCAGGACCAGAGGGCCCCAACTGCCGATTGCCAGACATTGCTTCGCCCGCCTCAGCGGCCTGTACATTTCACCTCTGGCTGTCGCGGTCATGGCGGTCACTCCGGTTCGACGAGATCGTCGCGGTCGGGGCGCCATCTCGCCGAGCTGCGCGCCCGCCGTAGAACTGTCAAGGGTCTTCGCGCGATGCAGCCTTAATCCTGCCCTCTATCAGCCCAGAACCCGCTTCGCCGTGCGGCAACCGTTCCGCGGGCATGGTGCCTAAGAGCCAGATTGTGAGTGCCAGCAGCGGCATTCGGGCAATCACACCACCTTCCATGATAATCATACCGTTCGAGAGTGGAAGATCCTTGATTGATAACCAGAAGAGAAGTGAACCCACGCCTCTTCCACGCTCCGGCAGCTGGCGACGGGCGGTCTGCGACTGATCCGGCGACTGTGGAGGATTTCCCCGCTCTGATAGATGCGCGTGCCGAAGCGGTAGGCGTCCGCCTACTGCATGGTACCAGTCGGGGCATGCACCGTGCGAGCCGGACGGCTCATCCAAGGCGCTTGGATCGTGCCCCTCGCCGTCTGTGGGTGCGCGTCGTGAAATGGACGCGACCGACAACCTCATGGCAAGCGATGGAAGAGGCGGACCAATTGCATCTGGCTGTGCGTCCCGGTTTTCTCCAGAACTCGCCGAAGATGCACCCGGCAGGTGTTGTACGAAATCCCGAGCCGGTCGGCGGCTTCCCGAAGCGCGACCGACTCGGCCAAGAGTAACGCCAGGGCGGATTCTTGTTTCGAAAGTCCGAACAATGCCTGTAATTCCCATTGCCCAACCCCTGGTCGCTCATCTAGCGCGCTCACAAAGACCATCAGGGCAGGAGCGTTGACATTCGAGCTGACGGTATTTCGCGGCAGGACGCACACCCGTACGGCGAGCGGCAGCTTGCCCTGCCTTCGACGGGCAAGACATGTGGCTCCAGCGAAAGGGGAACGGCTTGCCGGGTCCGCAAGCTTGCATTGGATAATTCGAGTGAGGGCTTGCGTGCTTGACGGGTGCGTTGCTCGCAGCCGACCGTCAACCAGATCGAGGCCATCGGCGGAAGCAAGTAGACGCCTCACCCTCTCATTGGCACTTACCAGCACGCCACGACCGTCGAGTACGGCGACTCCCCACGGAATGGCTTCATAGGCAAATGCCAGCATGGAGACCTGCGTGTCGAGCCGAGCAAGAGTTTCGAAAAGGCACCACGCGTCCTCTACATGGGGGAGGATCGCCTTGAAGGCCTCGATCTGCGCCGCATCCGGGTGCCCCTGGCTGGGCGTGAACTCAACTGAAGCAAAGACCGAGGTTGTGCCTCGGTCGAACACGCGGGCTCCTACAAAATACCGCGTTCCGTTCGTCCGCTCCATCCAATTGTAGAATTCATGACGGGCCAACGCACGTTCCGGCAGTATCTGGTGGTCACACACGACATGGGGGCTGCGCTGCTTCAGCGAGAATTGCATGCGGGGATTGATGCGATTTATCCGGTCGATGTAATCGCCAGCCCCAGGCTCCAAGCCGTTCACAAAGAACCGACCGAAGCGCCCGGTTGTCCTGTCGAGTTCAAAGACGGCCCCACCCGCACCGCCTACCAATGTTGACCAGGATGTTGGTCTCGCGGTCGCGCTCGAGTAAAGCGTCGATCTGCTTGTCCTTGGTGCGGATCTGATCGCGCAGGAACGTGTTCTCTTCCTCCAGACGATCCAACGCGCGTGACGCTACTTGCTCGGCTTCGGCGCATTGCGACCTGTCGCGGTCTGTCGCGACGGGTCGCGACACGTCGCGGATGTTGTCGGGCATGATCGGATTGTAGCAAGACGGCCGATCGGCGCGGTCGTCTTATCCACATGAGGGAGCCGGAAGGCACGTTGAAGCACCCCGATTCTGCTACCCATACGCTACCCAGCCTACTTGTCGTGGCCTGATTGATTTCTATTAAGCCATTGAAAATATTGGCGCGCCCGAAAGGATTCGAACCTCTGACCCCCAGATTCGTAGTCTGGTGCTCTATCCAGCTGAGCTACGGGCGCTTGCCGGGCGCTGGCGGGGAATACGCAAGCGCCGATGAGGGGGCAAACGTCAGCTGCCCGCTCGGAGGCGACACTACTAGTCGCTTCACGGGGCGAGCGCAAGAGGTTTGCGGAGACGCGCGTAGGGTGCCCACATCGTCGGCCACAGGGCCCGTCGCCCCCGTCGAGCGACCGTTAAGGGCTGGCATCCGGCGACCGGGCGAGTGGCCTGGAAAAGTGTCGTTGTGAACAGCCCGATACCGCAAGTTTGGTTCGCCTTTGCCGCGCGACAGCCGCCGCCTCAGGCGTGGGTGGATCGATCGGGCAGCTCGATGAGGAAGGCCGCGCCGCTCTCCGTCTCGAGCAGCATCAGCCGCCCGCCGTGCGCGGCGACCAGTTCCGCCACGATCGCCAGCCCGAGCCCGGTGCCACCCTTGCGGGTGCCACCCTGGAAGGCGCGGAACAGATTTTCGCGCGCCTTCATCGGCACGCCCGGTCCGTCGTCACGCACCTCTATCGACACCTTGCGGCCATCGCGCCAGGCGCGAACCTGCACGAGACCGGGGCTGCTGCGATCTTCCTGTCCCTCGATCGCCTGCACCGCGTTGCGAACGAGATTGCTCATGATGCGAAACAGATGCTCGCGGTCGGCATCGATGCGCAACACGTCTTCGATGTCGATGCGCCACTCGACGACCCCCTCGCGCGGCAAGCCGAAACCTTCGCCGATCTCCTCCACCATCGGCCGCAGCCGCATCAACTCGCGACGGGGCGCTGCCTCCTCGGCGCGGCCGAATTTGAGTGAATCGTTGCAGAACGCGATGGCACGATCGAGCGAAGCGATGAGCTTGGGCGCAAAGCGCTGCACGGTCGGATCGGGGATGGCGGTCAGCCGGTCGGAGATCAATTGCGCATTGGCCAGCATGTTGCGCAAATCGTGGTTGATCTTGCTCACGGCCAGGCCGAGCTGCGCCAGCCGGCTCTTTTGCAGGAACAATTGCGACAGCTCGCGCTGCATGCGGGCCAGCTCGCGCTCGGCAACGCCGATCTCATCGTTACGCGCCGATGGCGTGATGATGCGCTCGGGATCTTCGGGATTCTCGGAGAAGCGCACCATGTTGCGGGTGATGCGCATCATCGGCTGCACCAGCAGATAGGAAAGCGCGAGATAAACGAGCGCCGCCGTAATCAGCGAAATCATGATCGACAGGCCGAGGATGTTGAGACCATAACGGACCATCACCTTCTTCAAGGGCATCTCGGGAATGACGATCTCGATAAAGTCTTCCGGATTGTCGCCGACCGGGCCCATCACGCGAATGGTGCGATTATCGCCGTACATGAAAGTCGACAGCGCATCGCCGATGAGGCCGAGACGCGCGGCGATGCCGCTGACGAAGCCCTCCTCGCGCGCACGCAGATCGTAATGCGCGTCTATCGTCATCGGTTCTTCGGCGGAAAGGATCAGCCGTCGCCGGCCATCGCGCCGCACAGCCACCGCCTTCACCTGCGCCGTGCGCAGCAATTCGGCGCGCACCTTCGGCGGCACGTCGCCCCCCGGCACCGCTTCGGCCGCAAGAGATGCGACCTGCGCAGCCGTCAATCGGTCCGACAGCCACGACACGCGGTAGTTAGCGACGGATGGAACGAAGATCAGCACCTCCGCCAGCATCACGAAGGCCGATGTCAGCAGCAGCAGCTTGGCCGGCAGGCCGAGCCCGAGCCAGCGCGCCCGCGAGGCATCGACGACGCGCGCAATCCGGCTCTTCGTCGGCGTCGCCGGCGCTGCCGTTTTTGCGAACTCGTTGTTTGCCTTGTGGTCCAATCAGGGTCCTCGTCGCCAAGATCGACCCTGAATATTTAGCCGAGTTTGGCCAGGATGCCGATCACCTTACGCACGAGAGGATTAGCAGGCGCAGTTACGTAATGCTTGATGGCCGCCCGCTTGTTTACTTCCGTGAGCGTCGGGTAGGGCGAGATGAAGCCGGTCATCGCCTTGATATTCAACCGTTGCGATACCGCCAGGGCCCACATCTGGATCAGTTCACCGGCTTGAGCGCCGACAATCGTCGCCCCCAGGATTTGTCCGCGCTTGGAAACCACCACCTTCACATGACCGGTGGTGGCGCGCTCGGCCTGGGCGCGGTCGTTCTCGTGGTAGGGCCAGCGCAAAACGCCGATCTTGCCGTGCCGGGAGCGCGCCTGCTCCTCGTTCAAGCCGACGTGGGCAAGCTCGGGATCGGTGAACGTGACCCAGGGTATGATGCCGGTATCGACCTTGGCAGGCAGGCGGAACAGCGCGCGGCGAATGACGAGACCGGCATGATAATTGGCGACATGGGTGAACTGCAGCCCGCCGACGACATCACCGATCGCGAACACTTTCGGGTTGGAGGTGACAAGACCGGGCGAGACGGTGATACCGCTGCGCTCAAACTTGATGCCGGCCGCCTCCAACCCCAGCTCCGAGATATTGGGTCGGCGGCCGGTGGCGATCAGAAGATGCGTGCCTTCCACCGTCTCAACGCCGTCATCACCCGTGATGGTGACGCGCACCGCACCGGGCGCGCCCTCGACTCGTTCGACTTTAGCGCCTTCGCGGATCACCAGGCCTTCCTCACGTAGCCGCTCGAGCACGATGGCCGACATTTCCGGATCGTCCTTGCCGAGCGCTTTCAGCGCTTCGATCACCGTCACCTTGGCGCCGAGCCGGTGATGCGCCTGCGCCAGCTCGATGCCGATCGGCCCGCCGCCGACGACGATCAGATGAGCGATGCGTTCCTGGTTGTCGAAGATCGTCTCGTTGGTGAAATAGGGCGTCTCGTTGAGGCCAGGGATCGGCGGCACCACGGGCGACGAGCCGGTGGCAATGACGAAGCGGCGTGCGGTGAAACGCTGATCCCCTGCTGCGACCGTCTCCTTGTCGATAAAGCGGCCAACTTGCTGGATGACTTGCACGCCGAGGCCCTTGAAGCGTTCGACGCTGTCGTTGGGCGCAATCGCTGCGATCACGCTTTTGACGTGCGCGTGCACGGCCCGCGGGTCGATCTGGGGATCTACGGGCGTGATGCCAAACGGTGCGCTGGTGCGCATGGCATGGGCGCGATGACCCGCCGCCAGCAGAGCCTTCGACGGCACGCAGCCGTAGTTGAGGCAATCGCCGCCCATCTTGCCCTTTTCGATCAGCACCACGCGCTGACCGAATGCTGCCGCGGCGGCGGCCACCGATAGCCCACCCGAGCCTGCACCGATGACACACAGATCGACATGGGTCTTGGTGATGTCAGGCGTCGGCATTGCGCTTGCTCCACTTTTTCAGAGCGACGGGGATGAGGGCGACAAGACCCAGCAGCACGAAGGCCGCCAGCAGCTCGGTCGTCAAAAGGGCTTTGGTGTCGATCGCATAGACGCAACTGGACGACGCATTGCTAGCATGCTGCGCGAGGCATGCGTTGTAGATCGCATTCTGACTTTCCACCGCGCTGCCAAGACCGGCGCCGAGCACGGAAAACGCAGTCGTGCCGGGAATGATGCCGAAGAAGGTGCCAAGCACGTAGGTGCGCAGCGGCACGCCGAGCAGGGCCGGGGCGAGATTGACGACGAAGAACGGGAACGCCGGCACCAATCGCAGAAACAGCAGGTAGCTCAGCGCATTTTCCTGAAAGCCCGCACGCAGCTTGCCAAGCCAGGGCCCCGCCTTGGCCGCAAGCGATTCTCCAAAAGACGTCTTGGCGACCAGGAACACGATCGTTGCACCGATGGTCGCGCTGACGACGGTGGCGACGGCCGCGAGCTGCCAGCCAAACAGCAGCGCGCCAGATAACGTCATGACGAGGCCGCCGGGCAGCGACAACGCGACGACGGCGATATAGAGCGCCATGTAGGCGAGCACAGCCACCAGCAGATGCTGGCCGACAAAGCCCTTCAACGCCTCATAATTGAGACCGATGGTCTTGAAGCTGAGATACTGATGCCAGCCCAACGCATAGGCCATCGCCATCAGCAGTCCGAGCAGCGCAAGCGGCACGTACCGGCCCCAGCCGCGCAAAGGCCCAGCGTCTGCACCAGCGTCACCGTCACTCGTTGATGCCGCCACCGGCTTCAGTTTGCCTTGGTCGCTCATCGCGTGTTCCTCGCTCGAGGTTGATGTGCCGAGGTTTCGATCAGCGGGCGACATCGTTGAGGCGCCAGTCATAGTCGTAGCTGTCGATCGTCGTTTTGGCTGCGAGCGCAGTCTTGAGCTCGGGGTTCGCAAATTTTGACGCATGCGCCAGGACGCCCGCAGCATTGCCACCGAAATCGGCCTCGAACCAGTCGTAGATCGAGGAGGCGCGCAACTTGCCGTTGTTGAACTCGAAGCCGCGCGGATGATTGATGAAGGCGCGCGCGCCCCCATCCAGAAGCGCCTCGTTGCGCACCCCGGTAAACGCCTCTGTCATCAAGTTTGGGCAGCCATATGAAGCGCAGTTGATGGCGTAGTGGATGCGCGGATCCTTGAAAACCGGTCGCAGGATATCGTGCTCGATGTTGTCGAGGCTGAGCGCTTCGCCGGCCACCTTGAGCACGCGCGCCTTCCACGGACCGCCCGCGCCGACGCTCTTCTTCAGGAAACCCAACAGGCTGTCGTCGAGCGCAATCTCGCGGATCGAGCCGACGGGATAGTGGTCGAGTACGATATCGACCGTCTTGGCATTATAGAGATTGGCCCAGAAAGCGAGCTGCTCGGGACGGTCGAGGCCGCGCACGTCGGTCGCCTCGAGGTGGCGCACGTAGTCTTTCAGCTCGCGGTGGCCAGACGCCTTGAAGGCCTTGTAGTCGACGCGATTGACGCCATCCGATGCCGGGCGGACATAGGACTTGAGCAGCCTGTCCCACGCGGAATGATCGACCGCCGCCGCCGAACCGGCGCGATAGGTTGTAAAATTATCGGTGATGGCGGCCGCCGCAACCGGCAGGGCGTTCGCCACGACGGCGAGGCAGGCAAGCGCCAAAGTTGCAGACGCCACCGCGCCGGCCCTGGCAGCGCGCGACATGGAACGGGTTTCGTGTGCTGCGAGCGTCATAACGTCCTCATTTGTTGTGATCCGCTGAACCCGCGTCTCTGCATTTGGTGCAGCGGCGGCCCGGCGAACCTTTACGCTTTAAGTATTCGAAGTATTCGTGGAATAAAAATTCGTCACACTCTACCAAGCGGTCCAGCATAGTGTCACGGCGGTACGAAATGTCTTCGATACTGACTGTCCTTCGCCGCCCGTCTCATCGATGTTACCGCCCAATTCAGTCATGCTCCCGTGATCGCGCTGTGATCGGCATGTGATCGGGTCCGTGGCGGGTACAAAATCTGGATCGAGCGGGCAGGACACGCGGCCGACCGCTTCGATTGACTTCCAAAAGCCCCGCCCCTATAAGCGGCAAGCTTCCAATTCATGCCAGCGTTGGCACGCGCGGAAGCCCGAATTTACGGGCTGGCGCGCTATGTATCGAAGATTTCCCGGGGCGGCACCGAAAGCGTCGCGCCCTGCCGAGCTACGGAGACACGACAGTGAAACGCACCTATCAACCCAGCCGCCTCGTGCGCAAGCGCCGCCACGGCTTCCGCGCCCGCATGCTCACCAAGGGCGGCATGAAAGTCATTCAGCGCCGTCGCGCCAAGGGCCGCAAGCGCCTGAGCGCCTGACATTTCTTCCGGTCTGCCCCGCGGGTGGATCGTATGCGAGGCGCCGGTGCCGCTGCAAACCCTCAAGAAGCGCGCCGAATATCTGCGCGTGCGCGGGGGCAGCCGCTGGTCGACCGGCAGCGCCACCTTGGAAGGCAAGCCGCGGCAAGACCCCAACGATGCCGGGACGCCGCCACGGTTCGGCTTCACGGTTACTAAGAAGATGGGTGGGGCCGTGGTGCGCAATCGCATCCGGCGCCGATTGAAGGCCGCGATCACGGCCATCATGGCCACTCATGCCCGCCCCGGCTTCGACTATGTTCTGATCGCCCGGCCCGCCGCGCTCACGCAAAGCTTCGCGGCGCTGAAAAAGGATCTTGAAGACGCGTTCCATCGCGTGCATCACCCCAGGCGAGAAAAACCTCCCCCTTCGTCGAGGCACAATCGTTAGCCGAACATCGAGATCCCATTCGCGCGCTGCCTCGGCCGGCCTGCAGCCTTGAAGACATGACAACCATCGACCCGAGACGCCGATGAGCAACCGCGACCCCGACAATACACAGAACGTCATGATCGCCCTCGCGCTGTCGATGGTCGTGCTGTTCGTCTGGCAGTATTTTTATGCCGGCCCCGCGATGAAGGCCGAGCAAGAGCGCGTCACCCAGCAACAGGGCAAAGCCAAGGATGGCAGCACACCTGCTGCTCCCGCAACTTCAGCACCAGCCGGCGCGCCCGCAGCGCCGGGTTCTACCCCGCAGGCGCCCGCCGCCACACCAAGCGCGCCTTCGGTCGCCGGCGCACCACCCGCCGTGGCCACCAAGCCTGCCACGCGTCAAGACGTGCTGTCGTCTGGTCCGCGCATTCAAATTTCGACGCCGTCGCTCTCCGGCTCGATTCCCTTGAAGGGCGGCCGCATCGATGATCTGGTGCTGACGAAGTATCACGAGACGGTCAATCGCTCGAGCCCCAACGTGGTGCTGTTCTCGCCAGCGGATGCGCCGGTTCCCTACTTTGCCGAGTTCGGCTGGGTCGGCGATAACGCGAACATAAAAGTTCCCGACCGCAACACCGTGTGGACGCAAGAAGGCGCGGGGACGCTGACGGTCGATACGCCTGTTTCGATGGTGTGGGACAATGGCGCCGGCCTCAAGTTCCGCCGCTCCATCGGCGTCGATGCCAATTACCTGTTCGAGGTGAAAGACACCGTCGAGAACGCGTCCGCCGGAGACGTCAAGCTCTACCCGTATGCGCGCATCTATCGTTTCGGCACGCCACTGGTGCAAGGGTTCTACATCCTGCACGAAGGCCTGATCGGCGTCGCCGGCGATAACGGTCTCCAGGAAATCACCTTCGCCGACGCGCTGAAGCCGGACAAGCAGAAGTCGTTCCAGGCGATCACAGGCGGCTGGCTCGGCATCACCGAGAAATATTGGGCAGCAGCGCTCATTCCCGACCAGAAGACGCCATATCGCGCCAACTACACCGGCCACGCCAAGGGTGCCAGCGGCGCTCACGACAGCAGCTACCAGACCGACTACATGCTCGACGCGGTGACGATCGCCAAGGGCCAGAGCCAGTCCGTCTCGCAGCATCTGTATGCTGGCGCCAAGAAGGTCGACTTGTTCCAGGACTATCAAAAGAAACTCGGCATCAAGCAGTTCGACATGATGGTGGACTGGGGTTGGTTCTATTTCATTACCAAGCCCCTCTTCTATCTCATCGAATGGCTTTACAAGCTGCTCGGCAACTTCGGCCTCGCCATTCTCGCCACCACCGTGCTCGTGAAGGCAGCCTTCTTCCCGCTCGCCAACAAGAGCTATGAATCGATGGCGAAGATGAAGAAGCTGCAGCCCGAGATGGAAAAGCTGCGCGAGCGCTTCAAGGACGACAAGTCGCGCCAGCAACAGGAGCTGATGGCGCTCTACCAGAAAGAGAAGATCAATCCGCTCGCCGGCTGCCTGCCGATCCTGCTGCAGATCCCTGTGTTCTTCGCGCTCTACAAGGTGCTGTTCGTGACCATCGACATGCGTCACGCGCCCTTCTACGGCTGGATCAAGGATCTCTCGGCCGCCGACCCGAGCTCGCTGTTCAATCTGTTCGGCCTGCTGCCGTTCGCGGTGCCCGAGTTTCTTCACATCGGCGCGTGGCCCGTTCTCATGGGCATCACGATGTGGATTCAGATGCAGCTGAACCCCAAGCAGCCCGATCCCACCCAGCAGATGATCTTCAACTGGATGCCGGTCCTGTTCACGTTCCTGCTCGCCACCTTCCCGGCCGGCCTCGTCATCTACTGGGCCTGGAACAACGTGCTGTCGATCGCGCAGCAGTACATGATCATGAAGCGGCAGGGCACCGAAGTCCCGCTGATGGACAACATCAAGGCCACGTTCGCGCCGCTGGGGCGGCTATTGGGACGCGGCAGCGAGAAGAAATAGCAAAGCCGATCGCAAGGGCCGCAGGTGTTGATCTGTGGCCCTTGGCGCTTTTGCGCGAAGGCAATTCTCACACCATGGCATCGACCCGCGACGGCAGCGACGACACGACCCGCGACCTGGAAGCGGGCCGCCTGCTGTTCGAGCGGCCGTGGCAGTTCATCAAGGGCGTGCCAAGCCTGGAGTTTCTGCCCGAGGCCAACCGTGTCGAGATCGCGCTTGCGGGACGCTCCAACGTCGGCAAGTCGAGTCTCATCAACGCACTCGTGCGCCAGGGCGGACTTGCCCGCACGTCCAACACGCCGGGGCGCACGCAGGAGCTGAACTTCTTCGCCACCAACGGCGTGCCGATGTATCTCGTCGACATGCCGGGCTACGGCTTCGCCAAGGCGCCCAAGGACAAGGTCGACGCCTGGACCGAACTCGTGTTCGACTACCTGCAGGGCCGCACCACGCTCGCCCGTGTCTACCTGCTGATCGATGCGCGCCACGGCATCAAGGGCGTCGACGAGGGCATTCTGGAAATGCTGGACACGGCGGCGGTGTCTTATCAGATCGTGCTGACCAAGCTCGACAAGATTTCCGAAGCCGCCCGCCGCCATGTGATCGCCGATACGGAACGCGCGCTTGCCAAGCACCCGGCCGCGTTTCCCGCCATCATAGCCACCTCGTCGGAAAAAGGCATCGGCATCGACGATCTGCGCGCCGCCATCGCCGCCCTGCTGGCCGAGCGTGGCGCGCTGTGATGTGCCCGACGAAGGTTGCGCTTATTTCACCAGCGTGCCGATCAGCTTGGCGAGCGCTGCGGGCAGGTCCTCGCCGAACCTTGCCAAAACGCCACCGGCAATCGCCGCCAGAACCCAGCCGCCCGCGCGCCTCGCCGTCTGAGCAAAGTTGACGCGCACTTTGACGTTGACGACCTGATCGGGCAGCGCCGTCTCCGCCGTCAACCCATCGCTGCCGACCGTGCGCGCCGAAATGATGAGCTGCAGCCGCCGGGCCCCGCGCTCGCGCGGCGTCACCGTCCAGCGCCAGCTCGCATAGTCGTCGGTGATGAGCCCCAGCGTGTTCTCGATCCACTGCGTCTCGGGCGACGACGTCTCGATGAAGAAACCACCATCGGGCGAACGCAGCCGCACCGACATCGCCTTCGTCACCGCCAATTCGTGACGCCACGCCGCGCCGCCGCCCTGCAGTCCTTCGGCCAGCGCCTTGACATCGGCACGCGCGATGCGCGCCTCGACGACAACGGGAATGCCGACACGCATGGAGCGCGGAATATTCTCCACCATCTGGCCGAGCGACACCTCGCCCGCCCGCCCGCGTGCAGCCGGAAGCGGCGGCTCGGCCCGGCGCTGCGGTACAGGCGCTTGCGGGGCCGGTGCGGGGTGTGCTGCGGGCTGGGATCGCATGCCTGAAGGCATCCCGGCCGGTGGCGGCGGCAGACCTGACCCGGCCCGCGGCGGCATACCGCTTGGCATCGGAGCGTGAGGCGGCGGCTGTTGGGGCGGACGCACGGCATTGGTCGCATGCGGCGCCGGCTTCGTGCCGAACATGTCGCCACCCTCGCGGCGAGGCGGCAAACCCGGCAGCGGAGCGGATGCTGGCGCAGGCCGCATGCCACCAGGCAGCACCGGCGGCGGCGCGCCCGAGCCATAGGGAGCAGCTTGAGGGTTCGCCATGCCTGGCACTGCGGGGCTAGGCGAAGGCCATGCTTCTGCGGGCGGATAGGGTGCGGGATGCGCGGGGCCCGGTGCGACAGGGCCTGGTGCTGGCGCTCCACTGCGATGGCGTGGTTCCTCGACCGACGGAGCGTGCTCGCCGGCGGCCGCGCGGTCGCGCCCCGATTGCTCCGGCGGTGGCGCGGCCTGCGGTGGTGCCGGGGCGTTCACGTTCGGCCGTATTGCGCCCGGCGGTAGGGGGCGCTTTGCCGGCGGGGCCGGTTGCGGACCGGCGTTGGCTTGGCCCTCTTCGCGCATTGGCGGCTCGCGCGCCGGCTGTGACGTGCTTGTGTGAGATGGTTGCTCCTCGATCTCCGCGGCCTCGTGCCGGTGTCCTTCATCCTGGCTACGGGAAATTTCTTCGGCAATGCGATCGAATTCGGCGTCCGCCGCAGCCTCGGCCCGCTGAATTTCACGAGCGCTTACCGGCTGCGGCATGTGCGGTTTCGGCATGGAGCCGGGGCCTGGCGGCGGCGCGGCGTTGTCGCCCGTCATCGCGGACTTGAACTCCGGCAAGCCCGGTGCGCTGCGCCCCTGCACACGCTGGCGCGCGGTCGCCAGAATTTCCTCCGCGCTGGCAGGACCACGATAACTTTCCGGAGCGGGTGCCGATTGAGGTGGCGCGGGTGCTGGCTGTGGCGGCGCAGGTGCGGGCCGCTGGGTTTGCACGGTGGCCCGCTGCGGCTCGGCAGGACCGGCAGCTTCCCGCGCCTGGGCGGCCTGCTGCAGAGCGCGTATCGCATCCTCGAACGTCAGACCATGGGCGCGCAGCATGTGCGCGGCCGTGCTGCGGCCATCGCCAACGATCGCTGCCAACACGATGGCGCCATCGATCTCGCCACGGCGGCCTCGCGCGGCCGCAGCCGCAGCTTCCAGAACGTGGCGCACCTCCGCCGAAATGGAAAGCGCGCCCGCACCATTCTCCAGCCGCCCCAGATGCGTCGAGACATCGCCCTTCAACTGGTCGATCTCGACGCGGCTCATGCTCATGACAAGGCTTGCGTCGGGGTCTTCCGTCAGCGCCAGCAGCAAATGCTCGAGCGTCACCTCGGCGTGTCCCTGATGGCTCGCATAATCGGCCGCGCGCCCGAGCGTCTCGGCAAGATTGCCGGACGGCGGCAGAATGTGGCCGATCTCCTCGATGATCGCATGCGCCATCAGCGCTGGCCCTCCTGCCTCACCCGGCCGCGGCAGCCCATCCTGGCGCCTTGGATTTCCCACCGGGCAGCTCCCATTTACTCGCCACGGGCGAATCTAAAAACCTTGCCGGAAGGTTAGCCGATCGCACCAGGGATGGCACCTGCCGCGACCAGCGCAATCCTCGGTTTCACGATGCGGCAACACTGGTGAGGAATAAGGGCGAAATCCGTTGTGGCCAGATGGCAACGGGCTATAAGTGCCCCGTTGGCCCCAGGGATAATCGGGGCTGCCGGACATGAAGGTTCCGGCGAGGCTGACGCGCAGAGCAAGGATCGAACAGCGATGAAGAAGGCGCACGCGACTGAAAGGCCCGTGATCGAGGTCGACACGTCGGGCGTCAGCGCGCCGCTCAAGGCCCGCATTCTGGCGGAAGCCCTGCCGCACATGATCCGCTACGACGAGCAGACCGTGGTCATCAAGTTCGGCGGCAATGCGATGGGTGATGAGGCGCTGGCCGACGCCTTCGCCAAGGATGTCGTCTACCTGAAGCAGTCCGGTATCAATCCGGTGGTCGTCCATGGCGGCGGGCCGCAGATCGCAAACATGCTGAAGAAGCTCGAGATCAAGAGCGATTTCGTGCACGGGCTGCGCGTCACCGACAAGCCCACGGTCGAGATCGTCGAGATGGTGCTGGCGGGCGCCATCAACAAGGAGATCGTGTCTGCGATCAATCAGCAGGGCGGCAAGGCGGTCGGTATCTGCGGCAAGGATGCCAACCTGATGATCGCCAAGAAGATCACCGAGATGCCGCATCCGGAATCGAACCAGATGCAGGCGGTCGACATCGGTTATGTCGGCGATCCGGTCGAAGTGAACCCGCACATCATCGACGTGATCTCGAAATCCGACCTCATTCCGGTGGTGGCGCCGATCGGCCAGGATCGCGACGGCCATACGCTCAACATCAACGCCGACACGTTCGCCTCCGCGCTCGCCGCGCGCATGAAGGCGAAGCGCCTGCTGCTGCTGACCGACGTCGCCGGCGTGCTCGACAAGGACAAGAAGCTCGTCTCCGACCTCACGGTGCAGCAGGCGCGCGAACTCATCCGCGACGGCACCATCTCGGGCGGCATGATTCCCAAGATCGAGGGCTGCATCGAGGTGGTCGAAGCCGGCGTCGAAGCCGTCGTCATCATCGACGGCCGGGTGCCACATTGCGTGCTGCTGGAGCTACTGACCGAGCATGGCGTCGGTACGCTGGTCGGCAAGCGTGTCGGCAAGTCGCAGGCGAAACGAGCGACGTGAAGAACCGCCGGCCCCGCTCTTTGAGGCTGGTCTTGGTCCATCGTATGCTTGAGCCAGCCGCTCTACCGGCCAGGACCAGCCGCAGCGGTTCTGGTCGCGAGCCGTCGACGCTATTTGAATGCGTCCCATTCAATGCTTAACTAACGCTCGATGCACGAAGGCATCGATAGCCGCCGCATGGTTTCGGCAAGTGCCCTGCCGCACGCCTAACTGGCTCGAGTCGAGGACGCAATGACAACAGGCTTGGCGCGATACACACCCTACGCCCTGGGGGCTCTCAGGATCATGGCCGGCGTCCTGTTCGTGGAACATGGCTCGCAGAAGCTTCTAGGATTCCCGAGCGGCCAGATGGCGTTTGCCACGATGTATTCGCTGGCCTGGTGGGCCGGCGTCATCGAGCTGATTTTCGGCGCGCTCATCGCACTGGGGTTGTTCACGCGGCCAGCCGCGTTCATCGCGTCGGGCCAGATGGCGTTTGCGTACTTCATCGGGCACGCCCCGCGCGATTTCTTCCCCGTCAATAACGGTGGCGACGCCGCCATCCTGTACTGCTTCATATTCCTGTTGTTCGTGTTTTCCGGACCGGGCAGTTGGAGCCTGGACGGCGCACGCGGCGCCGAAACAAGCTAGAGTTCCGACTTCATGATCAGCTGGACGTAAGGCGCGAATCCCGTGGCGCTGGAGCTGATAGGGTCGCAATTGCCGGCCTGGAGCCGATGAGTTGCCTGCTGCACGTCGGCAAGGGTGCGGCAGCACGTGCAGTTTCCGAGGCCAAATGACCGAGTCGGTTCCGATTCAGCAAGAGCGCACCTTCGACGCGACACGCATCTGGGTGTTCGATCTCGACAACACGCTCTATCCGGCCGACTGCAACCTGTTCGCGCAAATCGACCAGCGCATGGGGCAGTTCATCCAGCGCTATCTCGACGTGCCATGGGAGCACGCGCGCTACCTGCAGAAACACTACTACCGCCGCTATGGCACGACGCTCGCCGGGTTGATGCAAGAGCACAAGATGCACCCCGACGCCTTCCTCGACTATGTGCACGACATCGACCTGACGCCCGTGCCCGAGCATCCCGAGCTCGCCGCCGAGATCGCCCGCCTTCCCGGCCGCAAGCTGATCTTCACCGCAGGCTCACGCGTTCACGCCGAGCGCGTGGCCGGTAAGCTCGGCGTCCTGCACTTGTTCGACGGCATCTGCGATATCGTGACGACAGGCTATGTGCCCAAAGAGCAGCGCGAGGCCTATGACAAATTCGTGCGCGCGCACGCCGTCAAACCCGATGAGGCCGCGATGTTCGAGGACATGCCGCACAATCTCGTCGCAGCACACGATCTCGGCATGACCACCGTGCTCGTGCACTCGAGCTACATCGATCATCCCGCACAGTTGAAGATCAAGACCTGGAAGACGCCTCCAGCGCACGTGCACCACATGACCGAGGATCTGGCCCGCTTCCTCGCCGGTCTCAATGTGGGTTGAATTTTGCGACGGGCCCCACCTCACTCCTATCAAGAGCTGCGCCCGCGCTCAGACATCGGCAGCAAGCGGGCCCAGTTCTGCCAGCACGTCGCGATAAACCTCTCGCTTGAACGGCACGATCAAATCGAGCAACTCGGAACGGCGCGCCCAGCGCCAGGCATCGAATTCAATCTCGTGATCGATTGGCGAGATGTTGATCTCGCTATCGTCGCCGAGAAACCGCATCGCGAACCACTTTTGCGTCTGGCCGCGATATTTGCCGCCCCACTTGTTGCCGATCAGCGCGGGGGGCAGATCATAGTTCAACCAGCGCGGATGCTCGGCGATGATCTCGGCGGAGCGGATGCGCGTCTCCTCGTAAAGCTCGCGGCGGGCGGCAGCACGCGGCTCCTCGCCCGAGTCGATACCGCCTTGCGGCATCTGCCACCATGAGCCGTTGGCCTCGATCTTGTTCTTGGCGTCAGAGCGCCGGCCGATCCACACCAGCCCATCGCGGTTGAGGATCATGATGCCGACGCAGGGCCGGTAGGCGAGCTTGCTGAGATCGAGGTTCACGACACGCGGGCTCCGAAAATGGTTCTTGCGCGCGCAAGTCATAACCGATCCACTGGCCCGCCAAAAGGCCGCCCTGTGCCGCGGGGCCCAGCAATTGCAGGTACTCGCAAGCCCCCAGAACAACGAAAGGGCGCCGCGAGGCGCCCTTCCGCACAAAGCGACAATGGAAGCGTCGCGCTCAGTTCGCCTTCTTCTCGGGCTCAGCGGGCGATGCGGAGGTCGTCGCCGGCAGCGTGGCCTTGCCGCGCAGGAAGTTGAGGGCGTACTGCAGCTGCGTGTCCTTCTCCGGCTCCTTGGGCACATAGGCCGACGAGCCGGACTGCTCTTCCTTGTCCTTGTCGTTCTTGAGATGACCGCGCAAGCTCGACTCGCCGCGCACCTTGGCGCTGGTCTGGGTCTGCTTGGCCTTCATCTCCTCGGGCAGCTCCTGCTCGATGATGACGTCGGGATCGATGCCCTTGGCCTGGATCGAGCGGTTCGACGGCGTGTAGTAGCGC
>CAZLHQ010000006.1:0-51338 GCA_964559355.1 uncultured Hyphomicrobiaceae bacterium | reverse complement strand
TGCTGGCAACCGCGGTGAAGTCGCCGAACTTGCGCACCAGATCGCGGACTACGATGACCGGCTTGGCGTCGTGGTCCATCCTCCTGACAGCAGGGGCGTGAGGTGCATTGCGCGGTGACGCCAGCGTTTCCGCTTCGCTTTCATGCTGCCGCAGCAGCATCATGAAGGCGTCTTCCAACTCCGCGGGGCGTGGCTCGCTTGCCGCGTCGCCAAGCAGCTCCTGCAGCCTCGCGTCATCCGCATCGGGCTGCCGGATGAAGCGAACATTGCCGCCTTTGGGCACCGCATCGACGATCAGATCGGGGGCATCGATCAGCTTGGCCTGCAGCACACGCGCCGGCACCCCTTCGGGCACGATAGCCGTAAAGGCCAGACCTTGCGCCCTTGTGCTCAGCGTGTCGGGCCTGCCCTGAGCGAGCACCTGCCCCTTGTTCATCACAAAGACCTCAGCGCACCGCTCGGCTTCGTCCATGTAGGCCGTGCTGACGATGACGCTCAGTTGATCCTGATCGACAAGCTGCTGCACGATCTTCCACAGGTCGCGTCGCGATAGCGGGTCGACGCCGACGCTTGGCTCATCGAGCAACAAGAGCTCTGGAGAACGCACGAGCGTGCAGGCGAGCCCCAGCTTCTGCTTCATGCCTCCCGACAGTTTGCCCGCCGTCCGGCCGGTGAAGCTTGTCAGGTCGGTCATCGCCAGCAGGCGGCCAAAGCGCTCGCGCCGCACCTTTTGCGGCACGCCATGCAGGTCGGCGTAGAGGCTGAGATTTTCCCGCACGCTCAGGTCCTCATAGAGGCCGAAACGCTGCGGCATGTAACTGATCCGGTCCTGGACCGACTGAGGATCGGCGACGGCATCGATTCCGAGCACCCGGAGCGAGCCCGAATCCGGCTTCAGCAATCCGGCGATCATGCGCAACAGTGTCGTCTTGCCGGCTCCATCCGGTCCAACCAGCGCAGTCAGTTGCCCGCTGCGCACAGCCATCGATATGCGATCGACCGCGGCAACCGGTAGCCCATCCGGCCCCTTGAACGTCTTGCGCAGCGCTTCGAGCGCGACCGTGGTCTGCGCAACGGTCATGGCGCTGTCTCGATTGGAATGCGCACCGTGCCGGGCTGACCCAGACGAAGAACGTTGCCGGCATCCTCGACGATGACGCGCACCTCATAAACGAGGTTGGTGCGCAGCTCCTCGGTTTGCACGGACTTCGGCGTGAATTCCGCCACTGATGAAATGTAGCCGACCTTGCCGCTGACCGGCTGGTGGGGATGACTGTCGGTGAACACCTGCGCCGTCATGCCGGGCTTGATCTTGCCGAGATCGGTCTCGCTGACATACACGCGTATCCACTTGGGGTCGGTCAGAGCCAGCGCGAGCACCGGCTGTTGCGACGTGATCATGTCGCCGGGCTCGTGCAAGCGCGAGCGAACGACGGCATCGGCCGGAGACCTGAGTTTGCCGAGCTCGATCTGGTGGCGCAGCAGTGCGAGACTGGCTTCGGCGGCCTTGAGCTGGGCCTCGGCAGCGGCTACCTCCTCGACGCGTGGGCCGATCTCGACCAGACGCAGAGAGGCGCGCACCTCCTCCACCTTGGCCTTGGCAGCCTGCGCGTCGGCGCGTGCCTGATCGAAACTCTTCTGGGTTATGATCCCGTTTCCGGATGTGAGCAGGCGCGAAGCGCGAGCAAATTCCGTTTCGGTGCGTTCGGCTGCAGCCTCGGCCGACACCAGTTGGGCGCGTACCTGGGCGATTTCTTCGGGTCGCGAGCCGTTGCGCAAACGCAGAAGTGTTTGTCGCTGTGCCTCGACATTGGCTTCCTGTTGCCGCGCTTGAAGTTCCAGCGTCTCGGTATCGAGCAGGCCAACGATTTGACCCGCTGTCACCCGGTCCCCCTCTTCTGCGGCGAGTTTGGCGATCCGCCCGCTACCATCGAAGGCGAGCGAAATCTGCCGGATGTCCACGTTGCCGTGCAGAACGATTTCGCTAGCAGCGCTGGAGTTGTGCCTACTCCACCAGAACCATCCACCGATGGCTGTTGCGATGACCAGAACAGGGATGAGTGCTTTTCTCACGCGGCAAGCCTTGCAGAAGGGTGCGAAATCAACAGTGTCACCTTACTTAAAATTGACTTTAAACTAAATCACACTTAAAGTCCAGCAACAATGCCATCGAGTCGCAGGACATGCTCATGAGCCAAGCCTCGCGCGCGCAACGCGCAGACGGAGAAGCCACCTACAAGCGCATACTCGAGGCGGCCGGCGAACTCATTGCGGCATCGGGATTTGCAGAGACCAGCAGCAAGGCGATCGCGACCCGCGCCGAGGTCGATCTCGCCTCGATCAACTATCACTTCGGCAGCCGCGGCGGTCTCTATGAGGCCTTGTTGGCCGAAGCCCATCGCCGGCTGATCAGCATCGACGACTTGCGGCAGATCGCAGCGACAGATATCGCCCCGCGCACAAAGCTGAGACGGATCATCGAAGGTCTGGTGGATGCGGCGACCGACGATAACGGCTGGCATGTCCGGGTCTTGAGCAGGGAGCTGCTATCGCCGTCCTCTCATGTTCGCGTGCTGTTGCATAACGAGATCGCGCCAAAGGCGCAGATTGTCCTCGCGGTCTTGAGCGAGATCACTTCAATTCCCACAGGCGACCCGGCGCTGCTTCGCTGCCTCATCAGCGTCGCAGCGCCGAGCGCGATGTTGCTGGTGGTCGGGCGCAATGCGCCGCCGTTCGCGGAGGAGATTATGCGGATGCCTCGCGAAGCGCTGGTCGAGCATCTCTTTACGTTTGCCATGGGAGGCCTCAAGGCAATCGGTCGAGATCACGCGAAGCATCACGCATGATGACGAGGCCGCCCGTCGATCACACCGAGAGCCCCGCGCAGCACGCCGCCGTTCAAGGCTGGTGTGGTTCACCGACAGGCTTTGCGACAACCGCGGCAGCGCCCTCCGCGACATCAGTCTCCTCGACCGGCTTGGGAGCCCGCATGGCGTGGAACCGCTCGCGAAGGGTCTGCACCAGAACGTAGAGACCTGGGATGATGAAAATTGCGAGCGCGCTCGACGCGATCATCCCGCCGAACACCGACATGGCCACCGCACGCTGTGTCTCCGCGCCAGCACCAGACGCCAGCACCAGTGGTACAAGTCCGAGGATGAACGCGAACGACGTCATCATCACGGCGCGAAAGCGCAAGTCGGCGCCTTCGATCGCCGCATTGACGATACTCGCACCTTCACGCCGCTGCTCCATCGCATATTCCACGATGAGGATCGCGTTCTTGGCAGCCAGCGCGATCAGCACGACGATGCCGATCTGAGCGTAGATATTGTTGTCGAGGCGCGAGAGCAGCAACGCCAGCATCGCGCCAGAGACGCCGACGATCACCGACAGCAGAACCGCGATCGGGATCGACCAGCTTTCGTAGAGCGCGACGAGAAAGAGATACGCGAACAGCAACGACAGACCGAGGATCGAGGCGGTCTGACCAGCTGCCTGTTTCTCCTGCAGCGCGGTTCCCGTCCATTGGTACGAGAAGCCCTGAGGAAGAGTGGTGGCGGAGAGGTCTTCCATCGCCTTCATCGCTTCGCCCGACGAGCGGCCGGGGGCGGGTCCGCCCTGCATGGTCACCGATCTCAGGTTGTTGTAGCGCTGGATCGATGAGGCCGCTGTTATGACCTTGACCGTGGCGAACGATTGCAGCGGGATCAGGTCACCTTGAGCCGAGCGCACCCGGACATGGAATATGTCGTCCAAGCGCATGCGGTCTGGGGCATCGGCCTGGATGTTGACCTGCCAGGTTCGACCGAACTGATTGAAGTCGTTGATGTAGGCGCCGCCCATCGCCGCCTGCAGCGTCGAGAAGATGTCCGTCACCGCAATACCGAGCGCCTGGGCGCGTTCTCGATCGATGTCGAGGTAGACTTGCGGCGTACTGGCGCCATACGTGGTGAAGACGCCAGCCAGTCTCGGATCCTTCAGAGCGGCCATCATCATGCCGCGCGCGACGCTGGCCATCTCTTCTGGCTTGGCGCCGGCGAGTGAATCGAGCTGATATTCGAAGCCTGAGCCGGTACCCAAGCCCATGATTGGCGGCAGATTGAAAACGAAGATGTTGGCTTTCGCGATAGAACTGAACGCCACGTTCAGTTCCTTGAGTGCGGCGAAGACCGACAGCGATTTGTCCTTGCGCTCTTCGAACGGCTTCATCACGGCGACGATCAGGCCACGATTGGGCAGCGCGAGACTGTCGAGCAGACTGAAGCCGCCGACGGTGAAAACGTCCTGCACCCAAGGCTTGCCGTTGATCGTCGATTCGACCTGCTCGATAACCTCTTTGGTGCGATTGAGCGACGCGGCATCCGGCAACTGGACCTCGCCCATGAACGCGCCGCGGTCCTCGTTGGGCAGAAAGCCGGAGGGCACCATCGCGTTGAACGTGTAGGCGGCGAACGCGAACAGCCCCAGCAGCAACACTGTGAGAATTTTGCGCGGCGCGAGCCGCCTCACGGTGCCGCTATAGCCGCCGCGTGCCTTGTCGATCCCCCGCTGCATCCAGGCGATGATGCCGCTCGGCTTGTGCCCAGGCTTCAGCAGGACCGCGCATAGGGCCGGTGTCAGCGTGAGAGCGTTGACCGCCGAGATCAGCATGGAGAACGACACCGCCACCGCGAACTGCTTGTAGAGCTGTCCGGTGATGCCGGGTATGAACGCGGTCGGCACGAACACCGACAAGAGGACCAGCGTGATCGCCAGGATGGGGCCGGTAATCTTGCCCATTGCAGCTTCGGTCGCGTCCGCCACGCTGAGCTCTGGACGCTCGTGCATTTCCGCTTCGACGGCTTCCACGACCACGATGGCGTCGTCCACCACGATACCGATTGCGAGCACGAGGGCGAGCAGCGACACTGTGTTCGCTGAAAAGCCCAACGCCAGCATGAAAGCGAAGGCGCCGATCAGAGCGACGGGTACCGCGATGATCGGTATGAGTGTCGCGCGCCAGTTGCCGAGGAACACGAACACGACGATGGCGACGAGGATGAACGCCTCGACCAGTGTGTGGATGACCGACTCGATCATCTTCTTCACAAAGACGGTGGTATCGTAGACAACCCGGACCTCGAGATCCTTCGGGTAGAGCGACTTCAATTCCTCGAGTGTCTTGTTCACAGCGTCGGCGACATTGATGGCGTTTGCACCGGGCGCCTGATAGATGCCGATGCCGGCGCCGGGCTTGCCATTAAGACGCGCGAATGCATCTGACGACTTGGCGCCAAGCTCGACGCGCCCGATATCCTTGACCTTGAGCAATCCGCCGTCACTCTGCGCGCGGACCACGATCTCCCCGAATTCCTGAGGAGATGTCATGCGACCCTGCGTCGTGATACTCAGCTGGAAATCAATGTCGGCTGACAGCGGCGCAGCGCCGATACGGCCGACCGCCGCCTGCGCGTTCTGCGATTGAATGGCTGCAGCCACTTCCTGGACCGACACGCCGAGACTATTCATGCGCTCCAGATTGAGCCAGATGCGCATCGAGTATTCTTTGGCGCCGAACAGCGTCGCCTGACCGACACCTGGAACGCGCGCGAGCCGGTCGATGATGTTGATGGTGGCGAAGTTCGTCAAAAACAGCTCGTCGTGCGTACTATTCGGTGACGAGACCGCAACGACCTGCAGCAGCGACGCGGATTTCTTGGCCACTGTCACGCCCAGCCGCTGAACCTCCTGCGGCAGCTTCGATACCGCCTGGTTCACGCGATTCATCACGTTGACAGTGTTGATGTCGGGATTGGTCCCGACCTCGAAGCTCACGGTCAATGTGTAGCTGCCATCGCTACCCGAGTTCGACTTCATGTAGATGGCTTTGTCGACGCCATTCACCGCACTCTCGACAACCTGGGCAACGCTGGCTTCGACAGCTGCCGCGTTGGCGCCGGGATAGGTGGCCTGAACCGCAACCTGGGGAGGAACGATATCGGGGAACTGCGCGATCGGAATGACCTTGATCGCAATCAGGCCCGCGATCGTGATGACGATCGAGATGACCGCGGCCAGCCGGGGCCGATGGATGAAGACCGATGAAATCACTTGCGCTCACCCTGGCTGTCGTTGGCATTGCCGTTGGACGACAACTGCGACGTGTCGGGTTGGGCTACGACTTTGGCTCCGTCGCGGACCTTTTGCAGGCCCTGGACCACGACATTCTCGCCTTCCTTGAGCCCCTCGGTGATTGCAATCCGCCCGTCTCGAGAGATGCCGAGCTTCAAGCGTCGCTGATGTGCGGTACCGTCAGCATCGATGACAAATGCGTAGGGACCAGCCTGGTCGGTCGAGAGAGCCGCCATCGGGATCGTCAAGAATTTCTCAGGATCGCTGCGCTCGATGACGAGGCGAACCGTTTGCCCATCGGTAAGAAGACCGTCGGGATTGGGGAAGATCGCGCGCACGATCTGACCATCGGTGCGAGCATCGACCTTCACGTCGACGAAATCGATTTTTCCGGGCTCTTTTAGCATGGAACCGTCGGCCAGCTTGGCGCGGACCGTCAGATTCTCGGGCCTGCCGCCGGTCCTGCGCGCTTCGAGCAGTTGCGCCTGTGTAACCGGGAACAAAACGTACATCTTATCGGTGGAAACAAGCGTCACCAGAACACCCGATTCAGGACCGACGAGATTGCCGGGATCGACGGCGGAACGCCCGACGCGACCGCTGATCGGTGCGACAATCTTGGTGTACGACAGCTGGATCTCAGCTTCCTTTTGAGCGGCGGTAGCCTCCTTGATGCTGGCGACCGCACGCTTCTCGTCCGCAATCTTGACATCGAGTGCCGCTTCCGAGGCGACCTGCTTGTTTTCCAGGGTTTTGTATCGCTGAAGCGACGCAGCCGCGTTTTCCTGCGTTGCGATAGCTGCTGCCACCTGGGCCTGACGTTGTGCCAGCGCTGCTTGGAAGGGCTCTGGCTCAATGATGTAGAGAACGTCACCTTCCTTCACGTTGGCGCCTGGAGCAAACCTCTGCTCTTGCATGAAGCCGTTAACTCGCGCTCTTATGTCGACCTTCTTCAAAGCCAGGACGCGCCCAACGTACTCGGTCTGCTTTCCGAGTGGTCGCCGCTCGGCGGCCGAGACGAGGACCGCTGGCGCAGGAGCATTGGATGCAGTCGGCTTCTTCTCGTCAGCCGCAGCGGCCGGGTGCGGCGCAACAAGGCCGAACATCAACAAACAGGCGGCCGGCAAGAGAGAACTGGCGCTTGGGCGGTTCATCGTTGAAATCTCGTTCTTGGGCTCAGGGGACGCACTTCGCGGAAACCAGAAGCGTGTCTGATGACGAAGGGCGCAGGAGTATGGGCGAGGTTGATACTCTGTTAGCCTACCTCTTGAACAACGCTCCTTCAACCACGTTCAGTAAAGCGGCTGGTCACACAAGTTCTAAGGATTAACCCACGCAAGCCGTGATCTGGTCACACATGCGCCTTCGCGTGTTTCATGGCCCGCACACAAAGCGACCGCACGAAAAGTGCGACCATCATTCTACTACCTGGCCGTGCAGAAGTTAGCTGAAGTAGCACCGCTTCGAACTGCAAACGCATTCGATGTGGTTGGAGCCGCAGAGCTGCTTTTGCACGCCTGGCCTACGTGCAGCTATAGGTGCCCCTCGTCATAGCCGGAGCGCAGAAATAGATACCACTTCATTGATCTACGCCATTAGTCGATACCCATAACGACCTTGGCTGTGGTCGCGGCGCGTGCCTCTTGCCATTCTTCATCACGCGCGTCGATGGCCTGGCCGACCGCCGCTCGCGCGGACATCGGCAGCGTCCTCCAACCAACCGAACCCTTGTTCGTTTTGCAGGATGCCGGTGCGCTACCACCTCGGCTGAAACGGCTCGGTGGCGGCGCTGGCAGCCGGGCGCAGACACGTCCAAGATTCGGGGAAAAATTCTTGCGGGCCGATCAGAAGTCTTGGCGTGACGAACAGGGGCGCTAACATTCAACTATGGCCGTCGGGCGCCGCGCCCGATGTTGCGATCGGCATGGCGGGCAAGCCCGATGACATATTCCCACAGCGTCGGCAGTACGAGATACGTTTTCCCCTCGCTGAAGATGCTCCTGGCGAAGGCATCGCCGCCGCGAGCCGGTGACCGGCTGGCCGGCATCGCATCGGCAACGGCTGAGGAGAACGTCGCGGCCCGGCTGGCGCTCGCCGATGTGCCATTGAAGGCCATCCTTGCTGAGCCGCTGATCCCCTACGAGGAGGACGAGGTTACGCGATTGATCCTCGACGGGCACGATGCGCGCGCCCTCGCGCCTATCGCACACATGACAGTCGGCGAACTCCGCGAGCATCTGCTGTCATACTCGACCAGCGCCGACACCCTCACGGCGATGGCTCCCGCAATCACGCCCGAGATGGCGGCTGCGGTATCCAAACTCATGCGCAACCAGGACCTGATCCTGGCCGCGCGGAAGTGCCGGGTCGTAACGCGCTTTCGCAACACCATTGGTCTGCCCGGCACCATGGCTGTGCGCCTACAGCCCAATCACCCGACCGACGATGTCGCCGGCATCATGGCCACGATCGCCGATGGCCTCATGTACGGCTGCGGCGACGCGGTGATTGGCATCAACCCGGCGAGCGACCAGCCGGCCCGGATCGAGGCCATGCTGAGGATGCTCGATGATCTCATCGGGCGTTATGACATGCCGACCCAGGCATGCGTGCTGTGCCATGTGACGACCGCAATCGACCTCATGGCGAAGGGCGTGCCGACCGACCTCGTGTTCCAATCCATCGGCGGCACGCAAGCAACGAACCAATCGTTCGGCATCACGCTCGACCTGCTGCGGGAAGCCAACGAGAGTGCGCGCACCTTGAAGCGCGGCACGGTCGGAGCGAATGTCATGTACTTCGAGACCGGACAGGGCTCCGCGCTTTCCGCCGACGCGCATCATGGCGTCGATCAGCAGACCTGCGAGGCGCGCGCCTATGCCGTCGCGCGCGCATTCGAACCTTTGCTGGTCAACTCGGTCGTCGGCTTCATCGGGCCTGAGTATCTTTACGACGGCAAGGAGATCCTGCGCGCGGCGCTGGAGGATCATTTCTGCGGCAAGCTGATGGGGCTGCCGATGGGCGTCGACGTCTGCTACACGAACCACGCAGAGGCCGATCAGGACGACATGGACATGGTGCTGACCGCGCTCGCCGCCGCCGGCGTCACCTACATCATGGGTGTGCCGGGAGCCGACGACGTCATGCTCGGCTACCAGTCGACGTCGTTCCACGATGCGCTCTACGTGCGCGAGGCGTTCGGCCTGAAGCGCGCGCCGGAGTTCGAAGCCTGGCTCACCAGGATGGCGATCACCGACGAGACCGGCCGTCTACTGCCGCCTACACCCGAACACCGGCTCATCACGAACGCCGAGGCAGCCGCCACCGCGAAGGAGCCAACGTCATGACGAGCGTTCCGCGCGATCCCTGGAAGGCGCTCGGAGCGTGGACGCCCGCGCGGATCGCACTTGGCCGCACCGGCGCATCGCTGCCGACACGCGAGGTGTTGTCGTTTGCGCTCGCCCACGCGCGGGCCCGCGATGCCGTGCATGCGCGTCTCGATCGCGGGGCTGTTGCCGGTTTGCTCCAGGCCATCGGGCTTGAAACCATCGAGGTCGAGAGTCTTGCGCGCGATCGCGCCACCTACCTGCGTCGCCCCGACCTTGGCCGACAACTGGACGAGGACTCGCGCGCGCGGATCAGATCCATGATGCGTGGCGAGACTTGCGATGTCGCCTTGTTGATCGGCGACGGCCTGTCGGCAACCGCGGTGGCGGCGCATGCTGCTAATCTGGTCGCAGCGTTATTGCCGCAATTGCAATCCGCCGGACTGAGGATCGGCCCCATCACCATCGCCGAAGGCGCGCGCGTCGCGTTGGGCGACGAGGTCGGAGCGCTGCTCGGGGCGAGGCTCGTTGCCGTACTCATCGGCGAGCGCCCCGGATTGTCGGCGGCGGACAGTCTAAGCGTCTATCTCACCTATGCGCCGCACTTGGGCCGTACCGATGCCGAAAGAAACTGCATCTCGAACATTCGTCCCGGCGGGCTTGCGCTGCCTACAGCTGCCGACAACGTTGCATGGCTCATCAAGGCGGCGCTGGCCATGCAATTGACCGGTGTTGCACTTAAAGATCGCAGTGGAGCAAGCCTCCAGGCGCCTGCGACAGCGACCAGCCACACTTGAGACGTTCGCAAGCGCCTGCTACCGCCAGAAGGCCTCGCATCCGGCTATCTGGCTCCGACCTGATGTGACGACGACAGCGCCGACTGCAGGGACTTCACGACCGTGAAGGCGTCCCGCAGATGATTGCGCTCGAAGTGCGAGATCTCGGCCATCGAGAGATGATTATTGGGCTTCTTGCCCGCCTTGATCTGTGCCGCCTGATGCCTCAGCCGGGTATTGGAGATGAACTCGAAAGCGTCGAGCAGATCGCGTGCTCCATCCTCACTCAACACGCTAGCCTGCCGCCCAGCTTCCAGGCGGCGATGGGTGTTGACCTCCGGGATGGCCGCCTCCAGCGCATAGAGGCGCGCGATATCGACGATCGGCACAACGCCCCCGTGCTTCAGATCGATCTCGCCCTTGTGCTCGCCTGACCGCGCCACGGAGATGTTGCCGAAAAAGCCGATGGGCGGCGTGTGCAGCAGCGCGTTCGACAACATGTGAGCGGTGAACATCGAGTTGGAGCGCGCCATGGCCAGCGTCTCCTCCTGAAGTGTGCGAAAAAGGCTCTCCTCGCCGCGGATCGGCCGCAGGTCGAACATCACGCTTGCGAGCATCTGCGCCATCGGCTCGGGCTCGTTGATCCACTTGCGGAAGTAGCGCCGCCATTGCGCCAGCGGCTGGCGCCACTTGTCGGTCATCGCCATCATCTCGCCGGGGCAATAGACGTAGCCGGCGGCATCGAGGCCGTCGCAAACGAACTTGGCGAAACGACTGAAGTAGTCTGCATGCAGGTTCGGATTGTAGTCGTCTGCCAGGATCATGCAGTTATCCTGGTCGGTGGCGCCGGTCTGCTCTTGGCGGCCCTGCGACCCGCACGCCAGCCACAGATAGGCCACCGGCGGTGGCCCCAGCGCATCCTCTGCCAGTGTGATGAGACGGTTGGTCACCGCATCGGTAACACTCGATATAATGTGACCGATCTTGTGCGCGGTGGCGCCACTGCCGACCAGCGAGACCAGCAGCTTCGGCACTTCCGCTACCACCTGCGAAATCGCCGCCACGTCGCGCTTGCGGCCAATTTCGCCGATCATGTAGACGGCGGATCGCGATTGCGCTCGGATCAGGTCGGTCTGCGTCAGAATACCGACAAGCTTGCCCGCCTCCACCACCGGAACGTGGCTGATCGAACGCTGCATCATGGAGGCGAGCGCATCGAACGCCAGGGCATCCGGCGACAGCGTCAGCGGATTGCGCGTCATGATCTCGGCAATGGTGGCGTCGCACGAGCGGCGCTCCGCGATCACGCGATTGCGGAAATCGCCATCAGTCACGATGCCGACGACGGCGCCGCCTTCGACCACCGGCAGACACGAGATGCGCTTGTCCCGCATCAGGCGAGCTGCATCGCACACCTTCTCAGCGGGTCCGATCGAGGATGGATCGGGAGTCATCATGCCGCGCGCGCTGAGCGTCATCAGGTCGATGCCGGCATTTTCCTGATTACCCGGCGACGAATTGGCGGCACCGCGCTCGCCCAATGGTGACAAGCCCACGCGTTCCACACCGACCGGCTCGAAATAGCGCTCGAACTGCGGATGCACGGTGGCGATCCGCATGAACGCCTCGCGCGGCAGCTTCAGGATATGCGCGTCCTCGATCGCCACCGCTCGGTAGGTCGTGCGGCCATTGCCGAGCAGGGCGCGGATGCCGAAGGCCTGCCCCGACCCGATCCGGCCAAAAATCTTGCCGGCCGCCGAACGGATCTCGACCAGGCCCGAATGAATCACATGCAGATAGCTGTTCTGTTGGCCCAGATCGACAACGGTGCCGCCGCTCGGCACGAAAATCTGCTCGACGTCTGCAGCCAGCGCGGCGACCGCTTCATTGGGCAGCAGCGCGAACGGGTGGCAACTGCCAAGAAAAGCCTCGATGTCGGCGGTACGAAGTTCCACGGCGTTGCCTCACACAGCATTCCAGCAATCGAGACCGACGCAAAGGCCGGCTCACCCATGATCCCTGGCCCTAAGTGAACTCCGGTATTTTCAACCGGTAGTTCGGTAGTGCGGCCGGGGCCCAGCCGCAATTGAACCAAGCGATCCTATTGTCGCAACGCACCAAAAGTCGATTCCAGATCGGACAATTTGACATGCCGCAAGTCCCTGCACGATCCTCATGGTTTCCTGGCCTTGCGGCGACGAGACTTTCGGCTGATGCATGGCACCATTGCGCCGAAGTCATGCTAGACTCATGATGAGGAAGAATAGCCGCGCGGCTTGCAGAACGCCTGATTAACGGGCGCGCCGTCGGTTCTGGGAGAGGCGCTCATGGCGAAGTCTGTACTGGTCGTAGACGACGAGCCCAACATTATGTTGTCGCTCGAATATCTGATGAAGCGTGCCGGTTACGACGTGCGCCTGGCGCGTGATGGCGAGGAAGCGTTGGCATCCGTAATCGCCTCCCCGCCCGATCTGGTGCTGCTCGACGTCAACCTGCCCAAGCGCAACGGATACGAGGTGTGCCAGGCGATCCGCGCCAATCCCGATCTCAAGAGTGTCCGCATCCTCATGGTTACCGCCAAGGGGCGCGAGGTCGAAATCGAAAAGGGCATGGCGCTCGGCGCGGATGGCTACGCCACCAAGCCGTTCTCGACCAAGGAATTGGCCGAGCGGGTTGCCAAGCTGTTGAACGGCACTGGCAGCTGAGACGGCCCACATGCTGGATAGCCTCAGTCTGCGCGTTCGCTTCTTCCTGTTCTTTGCCTTGATCGCCATTTCGGCCCCGCTGTTGATCGGCGGGGCGATGTGGCTGGCAGGGCAACGTCTGGAGGGCAACCCCTGGCCACACCTGCTGCTGTTTGGCGGCGCCGCAGCCGTCGCCATGGTGCTCGTCGTCGCATGGGTGTGGCAGTTGTTCGATGCCAACGTGGCGGTGCCGATCCTGGCCATCGTCCGCGACCTGCAGACGTTGATGCACGCCAACCCAAAGCACACGATCGACACGCAATCGAGCCGCTACCTCGGCCTGCTTGCTCCCGCCGTGCGCGAGGTTGGCGAGGCGTTTGCGACTGCGCGCCGCGATGTCGGCGAGGAGATTGCGCGCGCCACCCGCTCGCTCAATGAGCAACGCGGCCAGCTCGAGGCCATCCTGCGCGAGTTGAACGAGGGCGTCATCGTCTGCAATGCCAGCCACCGCGTGCTGCTCTACAACCGCCGCGCCTTGCAGATTCTCGGTGTCAAGGAGGAGCTTGGACTTGGCCGTCCGCTGTTCGCGGTGCTGAACCAGCAGCCGTTCGTGCTGACCATGGATCGCCTCGCCACCCGTTACATGGAAGGACGCCACAAAGATCACCCCGACCATCTCATGACGACCTTGGTGTTCGCCAAGACCGACGGCAGCCTCATTCTGCAGGGTCGCATGAACCTGATCGTCGAGGACGCCGACAAGTCGATCACCGGCTATGTGTTGACCTTCGACGATGTCACCGAAGAGTTGAAGGAACTGGTCAAGAGCGACCGGCTGATGCGCTCCACTTTGGAGGAGCTGCGCCATCCCGTCGCCAGCCTCAGAGCCGCGGTCGAGACGCTGGCCGACATGCCCGACAGCGACATCGAGGGCCGCAAGGTTTTCCAGCAGGTGTTGAGCGACGAATCGCAAAGACTTTCCGACGAACTGGAACGGTTCGGCGCCGAGTATCGCGAGATCGTCACCAGCCAATGGCCGATGAGCGACGTCCATACCGGAAACTTGTTCAACGCGCTGACGCGCCGCTACCGTGATGACGAGAGCATCGTCTGCGACGTCGCCGGCGAAGCGATCTGGCTGCGCTGCGACAGCACCACCATCGTCGCGCTGCTCGATCATCTGATCCGCCGCGCGCTGGTCGAGCTCGACGCCAATACATTCCTGCTTTCGGCCCGTGCGGCTCCGCAACGCGCGTATCTGGAGATCGTGTGGGAAGGCGAGGTTGCCAGCCACTCCATGCTCGAACGCTGGCTGTCGGACCCGATTGAACGCGGACTCGGACTGAGCGGCGCTGAAATCCTCGAGCATCACAAGTCGGAGGCTTGGTGCGAGCCAGCCGAAGCCGGACACGCCCGCCTGCGCTTTTCGCTGCCGCCGGCGATTGCACCGCCCACCTCGGTGCAGAGCACATCACCGCTGCCGATCCGCCTCGAGTTCTACGATTTCGAATTGCTCAAGACGGCCGAACTCGGCGCCGCCGCCGAACGCCGTCTGCGCGACCTCACCTATGTCGTGTTCGACACCGAGACGACCGGGCTTGAACCTTCCAACGGCGACGAGGTCATGCAGATCGCTGGTGTGCGCATCCTCAATGGTCGCATCCTCACCGGCGAAGCCTTTGACCATCTGGTCGATCCCGGCCGCCGTATTCCCCCGCTCGCCACACGCATCACGGGCATCACGCAGGAGCGCGTTACCGGCAAACCCAAGATCAACGAGATCCTGCCGCGCTTTCACGATTACGTCGGCGATGCGGTTCTGGTGGCGCACAATGCCGCCTTCGACATGAAGTTCCTGCAATTGAAGCAAGACCAGTGCGGCGTCAAATTCGACAATCCCGTGCTGGATACCGTGCTGCTGTCCGCCATCGTTCACGATCACACCAACCAGCACACCCTCGATGCGGTGGCCGAGCGCTTCGCCATCGAGATTCCGCCCGAGACGCGCCACACTGCGATTGGCGATGCACTGGCGACCGCTGGCGTGCTCTTGAAACTCATCGATCTTCTCGAAGTGCACGGCATAAAGACACTGGGAGAGGCGATTGCCGCCTCCAACAAGATCGTCGAGATCCGCAGGCAGCAGGCAAAGTATTGACGCAAGACGGCACCGCCTCGGGCAAACCGGAGCGGCACAACACGCGGGAGCCGAGCTTCCGCCGAACGGGCGCAGAAAGGCGCGACAACCATGCCGCTCAGTGGCTCAGGTCAGGCCGGTCCCCCACTCATGCCGCCGCGGCGACCGGAACGCGCGTTGGCCGTCGCCGCGCTCGCCTTTGTCATTTTCCATCAGCCGTTCCTGCGTATTTTTGACCAGGGGCCGGGCACCCGCCTGCTCGGCATGCCGCTGCTCTATACGTATCTGTTCATCGCCTGGGCTGTCGTCATCGTCCTGACCGCCGTCGTCATGGAGCGACGCGTCCATCCATCCGAAGCGACCGATGGCGAGCCGCCGGCCCCAGGCGAGACCGCGGCCGCGCCCACACGACATCTCGATATCGAGAGACATTGAGGGATAGCGCGATGCTTTCGAGCTGGATCGTACTTGCCACCGCGTTGACCTACCTGTTGGGGCTATTTGCGGTCGCCTACTACGCTGATCACGTCGCCAAATCAGGCACCAATCCCGGTCTGATCTCCAACCCCTACGTCTACTCCCTGTCGATTGCGGTCTACTGTACGAGCTGGACCTACTACGGCAGCGTCGGCCGTGCGGCGACATCCGGCGTCGGCTTCCTGCCGATCTATCTCGGTCCCACGATCGTGTTCGCGCTCGGCTGGTTCCTGCTGCGCAAGATCCTCAGGATCTGCAAGACGCAACGCATCACCTCGATCGCCGACTTCATCGCCTCGCGCTACGGCAAGAGCCAGCTGATCGGCGGCGTCGTGACCGTCATCGCCGTGTTCGGCATCATTCCCTATATCTCGCTGCAGCTCAAAGCGGTCGCTGTCAGCTTTGGCGTCGTGCTCGCCAAGGACACGCAGGCGATGACGACGGTGGGCGGCGCCTACGACATAGCTCTGGTGGTGACGCTGGTATTGGCCGCATTCGCCGTGCTGTTCGGCACCCGGCACATCGAGGCGACCGAGCACCATGCGGGCATGGTCGTCGCCATCGCATTTGAATCCGTCGTCAAGCTGATCGCATTCCTTGTCGTCGGCGCATTCGTAACCTTCGCGGTCTACGATGGGTTTGGTGATCTGTTCGCCAAGGCCGCCGCACATCCCGAGCTCGCCAGCCTGATGACCATGGAAAAGGCTGGCACCAACTGGATGACGCTGGTTTTCCTGTCGATGGCAGCCATCGTCTGCCTGCCGCGCCAGTTCCAGGTGACGTTCGTCGAGAATACCAACGAAAACCACCTGACGCGGGCAACCTGGCTGTTCCCGCTCTACCTGTTTGCGATCAACCTGTTCGTGCTTCCGATCGCCATCGGCGGACTGCTGTCGTTCGGGGGCCAGAGCATCGAGGCGGATACCTACGTGCTGGCGTTTCCCGCATTCGCCGAGCGGCCGATGCTGACATTGCTGGTACTGCTCGGCGGCCTGTCGGCGGCGGCCGCCATGGTGATCGTCGAGACCATCGCCTTGTCGACCATGGTGTGCAACGACCTCATCATGCCCGCCCTGTTCAAATTCTCCGCCGAACGGCTGGCGCACCGGCAGGACCTGACACGTCTGCTGCTCAATATCCGGCGCGCGGCGATCATCGCCATCCTGCTGTTGTCGTATCTCTATCTGACGGCGGTCGGCGACACCTACCATCTCGTTACCATCGGCCTGGTCTCGTTTTGCGCCGCCGCCCAGCTCGCACCCGTCATACTGTTTGCGATCTACTGGCGCGGCGGCACCCGCAATGCGGCCTTCGCCGGCCTTGTCGCCGGCTTTGTCACCTGGGCCTATACGCTGGTTCTGCCCTCGTTCGCCAAGTCAGGCTTGCTGCCCATCAGCATCGTCGATCAGGGCCCGTTCGGCATCGCACTGTTGAAGCCCTACGCGCTGTTCGGCCTACAAGGGCTCGACACGATATCGCACTCGCTGTTCTGGAGCATGGTGTTCAACATCGGCTGGTTCCTGGTCATCGCACTCAGGGAACGGCAGACGCGCATCGAGCACATTCAGGCTACCGTTTTTGTCGAGTCGCTGAGTCAGCAGGGCACGCAGCCTACGTATGCCAGCCACTTTGACCATGGCAGCGCCAGCATCGAGTCCCTGCGCCAGCTTGCAACGAAGTTCGTCGGCGCGGAACGTGCCGAAGAGGCTTTCAACCAGCATGCGCGCCGCTTGGGGCTTGAGCCGTCACAACTCACGCAAGCCGACAGCGGCCTGATGCGATCCGTCGAGCGGCTGGTCGCGGGCTCGATCGGCGCTGCCTCCGCGCGCGTGGCGATGGCATCGGCGGTCAAGGCGGAGCGCGTCAGTCTGGACGAGATCATGGAGGTGCTGGACGAGACGTCCCATGTTCTCGAATACTCACGCCAGCTCGAGCAGAAGTCGCGCGAATTGGAGGTCGCCAGCCGCGATCTCAAGGCCGCCAACGACCAGCTGCGCGAGGCCGACCGCTTGAAAGACGAATTCATGTCGACGGTCAGCCATGAGTTGCGCACGCCGCTGACCTCGATCCGCTCATTCTCCGAAATCCTGCAAGACGATCCCGAGATGCCCGAAGAGCAGCGCAACGCCTTCCTCGGCATCATCGTCTCGGAAAGCGAACGGCTGACCCGGCTCATCAATCAGGTGCTCGACCTTGCCAAGATCGAAGCCGGCCGCATGCAATGGCACATCAAGGATATCGACATCCACCAGATCGTGCGCGACGCCGCCGCATCGCTCACGCCGATCTTCGAACGCGACGGCGTGCGCCTCGACAATTCGGAATTGGAGCCCGGCTTGCCGCCCGTGCGCGCCGACGCCGATCGGCTTGTGCAGGTGCTGATCAACCTCGTATCCAATGCCGAGAAGTTCTGCCCCAAACCCGGCGGCCTGGTCCGCATTGTCGTGCGCCGGGAAGGCGAAATGGCGCGTGTCAGCGTCATCGACAATGGGCCGGGCATTCCCGAAGCCGACCGCGAGGCGATCTTCGACAAGTTCTACCAGGTGAAGGATCAAAAGCGCGGTGATGGCAATACGCTGGGTACCGGTGGCACCGGCCTCGGTCTCGCTATCGCCGAGCGCATCGTCACTCAGTTCGGCGGTCGCATCTGGGTCGCAGCCACTGACGAAACGGGCTCCGAATTCACCTTCACGGTGCCGCTATCACTGCCCGCAGCCGTGGTTGGCACACGCGAAGCAGCGCTCGCCGAGTGAGGCCTTTCCATTGCGTGCGCAACGGCAAATGCGCGCGATACGTCAAGGATTACGAGCCCGATTTGCTGACGCTCGAAATGCGATCGAGAAGGCTCGGACGTCGCGGGGCTTCAGCCGGTGCGGACGACGCTCCAGCAGGACCCGGCACCTGTGCCATGGCGATCTCGGCAGCCGCCTCCCCTTCGTCGCCGGTCGCTGCCGCCGCACCACCTGAAAGAGCCTTCAAGAACGACGCGGAGCGTTGCTCATCGCCTGCCCGCTGCACCACCGGTTTCAACGGGACCGGTCGCGGGGCGGACATACGTTCGGTCAAAGAAGCGCGGCGCGCGGACGTCTCTCGCGTGGGTTGTGGCTCGGCCGAGGCCGGTAATGTTCCAGCGCCCAAGCGGCGCAATTCGTCGCGATAATGTGCCGACTGACGCGCCAGCCGCTCGTTGGCGGCCGCCACTTCCGCACGCAAGCTCTGGATGGTCATCAGATGCGTTTGCGCTTCGGCTTCCAGCGCACCAAGTCGCGCCTTCATCGCAACCTTGCTGTCTTTGATCGCCGCGTCGTCGTTGTGCGAGCCTTCGTAGATCGAGAGCGCGGCCTGCAACCGCGAAACCTCGCCCTTGAGTTCGGCGTTGCGCATGTTGGCGGCTCGAAGATCGCTTTCGGAAGCGTGTTGATCGGCCTTGCCCGCCTCCGCCGATGTTTGCGCCGCTTTCAACTTGGCTTCAGTTTCCGCCAGCAAGGACCGCAACTGAGCAATCTCGTGCTCATAGCCTTCGACAAACTCGGCTTCACCGCTGCCGCTGGCGCCGTCTTTGCCGTTGGCGCGCGCTTCGGCCGGCTTGCCGCCACGAACCAGCAAGCCCTGCAGGCGGGTGACCATCTCGGATTGCTCGCGCGAGCGGGCACGTAGCGCCTCGATTTCCGAGCGCAACGCCACCTCGCCATCGAAGCGCGGATCGGCTAGCGTATCGCGATTACGCGCTGCCCGCGACGCCAGGGTTGCGTTGGAGCGCAGCAACTCGTCGCGCTGCTGGGTGTTGAGCTGGCGCGCCTCCTCGAGCGCACGCGACGTGCTATTGGCGGTTCGGCTCAGCCGGTCGATCTCGGCGTCGCGCTCCGCCAGCAGCTCACGCGCCTGGTTCAACCGATGCTCCACCTTCGGCAGCCGGTCGGTGATCGTCTGCTCCAGCACCCGGCGCGCGTTCTCATGTTCCTCGAGCGAGGTTCTGAGCGTGCCGATCTCGCCCTCCAGCGCACTGATTACACCATCGCGTCGATTGAGCTCGATGCGCTGGCGCGCCGCCTGATGCGTGTGGTCCTCGACGCGGCTTTCGAGCTGATGGATGCGAATCGCGTATTCCGCCCTGAGCCGGTCCTTGTCGGCGCGAATCTCCGCCTCGTTCATCGGCAGGCTGCGCTTGACCTCGGCAATCGCCAGCCGCTCGGTCCGGCGGCGATAGAACGGCATCACCAGCAGGACAATGAACCCCGCGGCCAGAAAGCCAAGCGCCACGAGCAGAGCGGTCTGGATCGTGATCACGCGAGCGTCCCCGAGCCTTCTTATAGCGCCGCAACCGGCCCTCGGCGGGCCAAGCTGCATGTTGTCCGAGCCATCGTCGTCCGGCCCCTTGGAGCCGGTTCAATCTTAGCGGAATTGCCTCATGCCTGGGAGGCCCGCCCTAAGTCCCCGTCTGCGAGCCTGAATTCACGCCTGCGATGGACGCCAATATGTGTCCAACTCAACCGATCAGGCTCCAGGTTGCCACAGCCATCTCATCCAAACCAAGCAATGGCAAGACCAATCCCCCAACGGATCGCAATCCTTGCGGCCGATGCGGTGCGGCATGGCGACCGCAGCGACAGGACGAAACGACCGCCCCGGCCAAAACACCGCTCAGAACGGATTCCAGGTCGGCTTGCGGGTATACTTCAAATAGCCAACGTTCGCACCCAGGCGCAAACCGACACCGGCACGGATCGGCGCCATCACCACGTCGCCGTATTTCTGGAACTGGATCGACACGCCACCGACCAGATATGCGGAGCCTTCGACGCCGCCGAAGCGATGATAAACCTCTGACGGATCGCGCAGGTTATAGACGAGAGTCATGGTCTTGGCGCCGGCACCTCCGAAATCGTATCCGACCGACGGGCCCTGCCAGTAGACCTTATGGGTGCCGGCATCCTTGGTATAGAGGCGGCCTTCGCCATAGCGCAGGCCAGCGACGAACGCACCGCCCGCATCTTCACCCAGAATATAGCCGTTGGGTCGTCCCGCCTTCTGGAACGCGTACTCGATGACGTTCGCCAATCCCTGGCTGATCGAGCCGAAGAAGCCGTGCCCTGCGTTCACGATCTCGTTCTTGGAGTAGTGCTTGCGATCATCATACTCGCTGGGGCCTTGCGGCACGGGATAGCCGTCACTGTCGGGGCCACGCGCTGTCTCAGCGGCGGGCGGGGAGTAGGGTGCGCCATATCCGCCGCTGGGGGGCGCCGTCCGCCCCTGGTAGGCATCACCCCCGCCGCTGCGCGGCTCGCGATAGGGCTGCGGCCCGGAGTTGTACGCGCTGCCCGAGCCATAGCCGGAGCTGCCGCTAGGCCGGTAGGCATCGTCACTGCGATTCGATGGCGGCCGGTAGACATCTCCGCTGCCTGACGAGCCGCTTTGCGGGGCGTAGTCGCCGTCGGAACGATAACTATCGCCCGCACCGTAGCGGTCGTTGGGCTGGTAGGCATCCGACTGCTGCGCCAGCCGAACAATCGATGCGGGCTTCATGCCGTCCGCGGCAACGATCGCATTCGAGCCGGCCGCATGTGCCGCGATGCTTGCGGCGCAGGCGCCCAAAACCAGCGCCCCTGCCACCAAGAAATTACGTCCCGATCGCATGTCCCTGTCCCTCGATTGGCGCCGCGCTCACTCTGGCGCGAACGCACATCACCCCGCCCGCGATGTCGGCGCGGCTGCAAATCCGTGCACCCCGCCACCGATGCCCGGCGCGCCCGTCTGAAGGATCGCGCCCTGAACCACCCACGCGCGGACGAATCACACCCGCATCCAAAACTGCCATAGGCCGCGAGATCTTGCGGTAAACTATTGCCAAAGTGTGGCTTTGGCACGACCGCGCCGTTGCTTGTACGCATCTTGTTCGGCCGCCCGGGCATTCCTCTTGTTGCACAAGCATACGTTGCACGAGCGCCCCATGCCGATTTGAAAATGGCTGCCACGGACGTGACTTGATCGATGCGAGCTTTGCAACACCGGGCGCGCGCGTGTATCACAACCAGATCGCATTGGAATTTTGTTGCGGCCCCTGTCTGCTTGCGTGTGCACATCGTGCCCTTGAGCAGCCGCTCGACCGTCAGTCCATGACACTGTCATCCATGACCGTCATCCATGACACAGAGGGCCTTTCATGAGCGAGCGCACGCAGCCGACCGACCTCGAATTGGCGGCTCTCATCTCGAGCAAAATCTGCCACGACGTGATTGGCCCCGTCGGCGCCATTTACAACGGGCTCGAAATTCTCGACGAGGATGACGGGGCGGAATCCAAGTCCTACGCGCTCGACGTCATTCGCAACGTCACCGAGCAGGCTTCGGCGCGGCTGCAATTCGCCCGTTTTGCATTCGGCGCAGCCGGTTCGGCAGGTGCGCTGATCGATCTGGGGACTGCCGAGCAGATCTCGCGTGGCTTCATCGGCCAGGGCAAGCACAGGCTCAACTGGCGCGGCATCGCCGGCCACATGGCGAAAGACAAGGTGAAGCTGCTGCTGAACCTGCTTGCTGCGGCCACCACGGCACTGCCGCGCGGCGGTGATATCGACGTGCTGATGGGGGGCAGTATCGAGCAGCCCAGCTTCCTGGTGCGTTGCCGCGGCACCGGCGCACGCCCGCCGCAATATCTTACCGATTTCGTCGCCGGCACCCACCCGCCCGAGCTCGATGCACTGACGATCCAGGCCTACTACACTTGGCGGCTGGCGGGTTCTGCCAAGATGCGGCTGGAGATCCTCAAGGACGGTGCCGACATCCTGCTCTCGGCCAAGCCGTTCACTTGATTTGCGCTCACGCTTCGCTTGGTCTGCGGCAAGAAAAGCTCGCCGCAAAGTTTCCTGCCAGCGGCCACCTTTCTTTACGGCCGATTAACTGGCCTCAGCGAAGCTTTGCCCAGATGTAGGCGGATGGCGCGTCAGTCGCCCCCTTTTGACCAGACGCCATTCAATCACACACATGCCGCGATGGCCGGAGCTTGTTCGATGAAGCATTGCATGATCGTGGACGATTCCGACATCATCCGCAAAGTCGCCCGCATCTTTCTGGAGCGGCTCGGCTATATGGTCATCGAAGCGCAGAATGGGGACGAAGCCATAACCCGCTGCGATTTGGGCATGCCCGACTTGATCCTGATGGATTGGCACATGCCCGGCCGCACGACGTTCGACACAATCGAAATATTGCGCCGCATGCATGCCTCGCGTCGTCCCACCATCGTCTACATGACCACCGAAAACGACGAAAGCGACATCGCCCTCGCCAAGAAGGTCGGCATCGACGATTGCCTATTGAAGCCGTTCGACCGCATTTCATTCGAGGCGAAGATCAACGAATTGGCGCTGCACGCCTGACGCGCGTCAGGACGCGGCCTTGGCCACATTTGCGCGCCTTGATGCTCGCATCGCTCATCACCTGGAACTGACTTTGCGACCTGCGTGCCGCGGTGGACCTTGCCGGCCTCCACCTGATACTGCTTGGCCCAACCGGCCCGCCGCATGCGGCCGGCGACAACGGGGGGCCGCCTCGCGTGCTGCGCGTCGACAAGTTGACCATACCTGGATTGCCGCCGCTGTCCTTCACTGTGGCAGATGGCGAATGCATGGCTGTGGAAGGCCCGTCGGGCATCGGCAAATCCCGACTGTTGCGCGCCATCGCCGATCTCGACGACGCGCCTGGCCACGTCTTTCTCGATGGCGCCGAGCGCGCTGAAATCTCGCCATCCCAATGGCGACGCATGGTGCGGTATGCGGCGGCCGAGCCCGGTTGGTGGGGTGACACGCCACGCGTCTCGCTGCTGCCTGAAGGCGCGGATGTGCCGCGCGTTATGAAGCTCGTTGCCGACCTTGGCCTTGATGCGAACATCCTCGATCGGCCGGTGGCGCATCTGTCGACCGGCGAACGCCAGCGCCTTGCGCTTGCCCGTGCACTCGCCGACCAACCGCGCGTCCTCCTTCTCGACGAACCGACCGGCGCGCTCGATACCGCGTCAGCCGCATTGGCCGAAGAGCTGATCCGCTATCAGGTTCTGGCGGGCCGATCGGTGATCCTGGTCAGCCACGATTCTGCGCAGGTCGGCCGACTCGCGGACGTCCGATTGCAACTCGCCAGTACCGCCAAAACGGGAGCGGCCGCATGAGCTACATCGCGCTGAGCCCGCTCGACCTTGCCACCGCCGCACTGTTCATTCTGCTCAATGCCGCGGTCTCGGTCGCGTTCCGCCTCGGACTCGAGCGCACACTGCTGCTCGTCACCGTGCGCATGGTGGCCCAACTCGCACTGATCGGCGTCATATTGCGCTGGATCTTCGCGCAAACCTCGCCGTGGTGGACACTGGCACTCGCCGCCGTGATGGTCGGTGTGGCGGGCTATGAGGCCGTCTCGCGGCAGGAGCGGCGTTTTGCCGGCTGGCGGTCCTATGGTCTGGGCACCGTCACGCTTCTGGTCGTCTCGATGGTGGCGACCATGTTCGCGCTGGCCGGCATCATTGCGCCCGAGCCCTGGTATGCGCCGCGCTATTTGCTGCCGATCCTCGGCATGGTGCTCGGCAATTCGCTGACCGGCATCGCGCTTGCGCTCGACACGCTCACCAGTAACGCATGGCGTGAGCGCGCGGCCATTGAAGGTCGTCTCGCGCTTGGTGCAACCCGCTTCGAGGCGTTGCGGGAGACGACGCGGCAGGCGTTGCGTACCGGCATGACGCCCATTCTCAACGCCATGGCGGCCTCGGGCGTGGTCTCGTTGCCGGGCATGATGACGGGTCAGATTCTTGCCGGCGTCGATCCCATCGATGCCACCAAATACCAAATCCTGATCATGTTTCTGCTCGCGGGAGCCACCGCGCTCGGCGTTCTGATCGCATCATTCGGCGGCGTGCTGCTGCTCACCGACGACCGGCACAGGCTGCGCCTCGACAGGCTCTGGCAGAAAAGCAAAACGCCGGCCACATGACGCGGCCGGCGCAACAAGGTCAGAATGCTCAGCTGATGTCCGCGCTCTTCAATCGCTTATTGCGGATTGGCGGGTGCGGTGGGCGATACGGCGGGTTTCGCACCAGCCGGCGCCGTGGCCGCAGGAGCTGCTGCCTTCTTCTCGATCGTGCCGGTCGTGATATTGGCGCCGGACTTGGCCTCGATGGTCGAAGCTGCAGGCTTGGACGGCGCTTTTTTCAGTGCCGTGCTTGTCGCGTCGTCGCTGGCAGGAGCGACAGCCGCCTTCTTCGCGGCAGGCTTCTTGACTGCATCCGTTGCCTCGGGTGCGGCGGCGTTGATCGGCTGCTTGCCCTGCGCCTTCTCGTTCCAGCACACGTTGGCCTCGGCGCGGCACGTATGCTCATCAAAAACGATGAAGTCCAAGAACAGATCGCACTTCACGTCCTTCGCGCCGGTGGTGTACTTGGCGATGCCGTTCTCGGCCGCCCACTTGGCGACGTGCTTGTCGAGCAGATCCTTGGCGTCCTTGGTCGGCCCATCCTTGCCGTAGTCGTTGACCGAGAAACCAAGCCGCGTGCACTTGGCGTGCGCGGGTGCTGCCATGGTAGCCCCGACAGCGAGTGCAGCGAGAGTGGTGATGATGGCGCGATAAGACATGGACGACCCCTCGATCTTGCCAAAACTTGATCTGGCAACACGTATAGCGGTCTGTCTCACCACTGCCTAGCTCGGGTCGTTGCGTTTGCGCATAAGTGTTGCGGGCGCGCTCCAATGAGGAACACGCCCGCCATATCAGCATCTTATCTTTTTCGGATCAGCTCAGAGGTTCAGCTTGCACACGTCTTTTGCCCCTGCGCGTGCAAGCGCCCTGCTCAATTCATGTAGGGCGAGTCACCGCCGTTACGACCCATCGGCGTGTTGAAGAAGAAGCCGTGGTCGAACGGACCGGCGCGCGTCTGCATATCGAGGGAAGGGTCACGCAGGCTGTTGGCAGCGCCGAAGCGGCCGCGGGAATCGCCATACGTGTTGATGGTGTCCTCTTTCGTGTACGAATAGCCGCCACGGCGTTTGACGTAGCCGCGCACCTGTGGTCCGCGCCGGTAATAACTTGATTTTGCGTGCGCACCGCCGTCTTCGGCAGCCGAGCGCGCATGGTAGCGGCCACCGGCATCGGCACTGCCGACGGAGCCGAACGAAATCAGGGAAACGGCAGCAACCACCGCAAGCAGAACACGTATCATGACGTTTGCCTCTCTCAACTGCCCTTGGGCCTGCGAGTAACACTACGTCAATTCCTGAACGAAACGTTTAACGAACGGTAACTTTATTCATCTTTCCCCACCGTCTGTCGCCGTGACGCCACGATGAGGGCCCTCGGCGGCCAAGTGACGGAGTGTGCCAATTATGGGCCCGTGTATGGGCCCGTGCGAAAGTGTGTTTCCGCACAACGATCGTCTGCTCCCGGCAACGACATGATATAGACCGGTCAAGTTCGTAGCATACTGCGCCGAACCATTGAGGATCTCCGCAAAACGTCGGCCCCTCAAACATTTAGCCAGCCCTTGGGGAGACACGTCATGGATTACTTGCCACTGCTCATTCAACTGGCGAGCGGCGCCGTCGGTGGCAACCTCGTCGGCGCTCTTGTCAAAAAGATCAGCCTTGGTCTGCTCGGCAACTCCCTGGCCGGCATTCTCGGTGGCGGCCTCGGTGGCCAAATCCTTGGCGGCATGCTCGGACTGCCGACCGGCGGCGGCGGCCTGGACATCGGCTCCATCCTCGGTCAGGTCGCTTCGGGCGGCGCAGGCGGCGGTGTCGTGATGGTCATCATCGGCCTGCTGAAAAGCATGCTCTCGGGCAATCGCTGAGCCGACGAAGAGGTGGCCTGCCGACGCTGGCAGAACTGATGACAAAAATGCCCGCGCTTCACACGAGGCGCGGGCGTTCTTCTGGCTCGCCAGAAGCTGGTTCAGCTCACTTGCAGGCGCGCTGCTGCGAGACGCACGTCGTCAGCACGACATCTGTCTTGCAGGTCTGCTTGACCTTGCCAGACGCTGTCCAACCGTGGGCGGCAATGGAGTTCTTGAGCGCTGCGTCGGCCATGAACTTGGCGACGTCCGGCAACACGTTGGAGCCCTCACCGCCCGCCAGCACGCATTTTCCCTTGGCCGCCACCGGGCCCGAAACAGCCACCAGCATCATGGCGGCGATGGCAGCCGCGCCGGACGACTTCACAAATCGCATCGGACAATCTCCTCGAATTGGCGGTGCCTTCTCCGCCGGTCCACATCAACATGGCGGAGCAATTCCCGCCGGGCGGCGGAGTATCGCGCCCCGACAGATCGAAAAGAACTGTGAAAGCGTCATCCATGCCGCATCAAAGCGGGATTGCCGCGCAAGGTTGCGCACGAGCCACGCATGCTCAGATTGCGGTTATGGCGCGCGACCGCATGTATGACGGCATTTGCGCGGTGGGAAACAACAGCCCGGCTGTCAATCGGCGCGCCGGGCTGTCATGTTGCGCGGCGCTGGCGATTACTTCTTGCAGATCTTGGCCTGGCCGCGGCACACCACACCCAGACCACCCTTCTGGCACTTGTACTTGCGGGGGCCATAGTCGTATCCGGGCGTCGTACCATTAGCCATCCACACGGCCCATGCACCCCAGTCCACCGCCTGCAACAGCGCCTCGTCGACTTGGAACTTGGCCGCCTTCTCGTCCGAGCCTGTGCCTTCGGCCGCCTTGACGACGCACGAAGCCGCAGATTTGGCAGGCTTGGCGATGGCGGCTGACGTTGCCGACATAGCCAGCACGGCTGCGCCGAGCGTGGCCATCGCCAACTTGGATTTTGCGTTGATCATGGTGTGTGTCTCCCGATTTGGCAGAAATCGGGGGGAGAGTGCCCTAAATGGGCGACCCTCACCATCGGCGACACATCACCTTCCACAGTTTGCCGAAAGAACGTTGCCGCGCGGTGACGTCTGCGCTTTTGCCGCCAGCCGAGGCTCAACACCCACAGTAGCGCCAACGATTCACGTCTTCCCGGACATCAGCCTTCGACTTTGAGTTCCACCGCTTTGGGACCCTTACCGCGCTTGTCGGGCTCGGTTTCAAAGGAGATGCGCATGCCTTCATTCAGCGTTCCGATGCCGGAGCGCTCGACCGCCGTGACATGGACGAACACGTCCTTGCCGCCGTCGTCAGGTGTTATGAAGCCATAACCCTTCTGAGTATTGAAGAACTTGACGATGCCGCTCTGGCGCATTCGAAGTCTCCTGCGGTCCCCGGATTGAAGGTATGGCTACTTCTCCGTGCCCGCCCCAACGACGGCATCACGCAGCAGTCTCGTCTTGCATGTGAGGGGACCGATCTTGGCGCAGACTCGGGATGCATTGCGCACGACGTAATTCACAGAAGGGAGCAGCCGACCACCCGGACCATTCTTGGTCCGGAACGATTTAAATTATCGACCAAAGTCTTAGTCTTCGCAAGTTTGAAGAAAGTCATACGCATCAATTTGTTAAGCACCGTATTCGAGCGGGTGAATAGTTCCGTTGGCGACATAATGGCGCAGCCACACAATACCGCCAGACACTGCCGGATTCGCCCATGGCGACAGCGATCGCGCAGCGCATTCAATTTTTCTGGGCTTCCGCAACCAGCCACTTGAGGTCGGCGCGTTTTCCCGGCCCAATCGCCATCACATCGGCAACAACCGGCATCGCCACCGCAAGCTGCTCGGCGAGGCGGTAGGGCGGATTGACGACGACGAGACCGGTCGACGCCAGGCCGCGGCCGAGCGCTTTGTCGGAGGCGGCTTTGACCGGCGAACCTTTGTCTTGCGCCAAAGCGTTAGCGACACCGATGGCAGCAGTGGCACGAGCCGCAGCCACCTCGCCCACCGACAGCTCGAGCGCGAACGCCTTGGCGACGCCCGAAGCGGCAAGACGTTCATGAAAGCGCACCACGGCCGGGCGATCCTTGATCGGGTACCACAGCACGAGCGTACCGGTGGCAAAGCGCTGGTGTGCGGCAACAACAGCCGTCGCGAGGCGGTCAAATTCTCCGGCGACCTCGAATGGCGGGTCGATCAGCACGAGCCCGCGCCGCTCCTTTGGCGGCAGTAATGATTTCAGCGCGACATAGCCGTCGAGCGCCAAAACCTTCACCTGCGCATCGCGACGAAACAGGCCCTGCAAGTGTAGGCGATCGTCGGGATGCAATTCGTTGGCGATCAACACGTCGCCCGCTCGCATCAGGCGACGCGCAACGAGTGGACTGCCCGGATAGCGGCGAAGCACGCCATCTTGGCCGCGATCGCTCTCCAGCACGGCGAAATAGGGCGCGAGAATTTGGCGTACATCCTCCGGCAGCTCGGCGGCAAGCAGGCGGCCGATGCCATCTTTCCACTCGCCGGTCTTGCCTGCCTCGATGCCACCCAGATCATAGACGCCGGCTCCCGCATGCGTATCGATGATGCGGAACGGCGATGGCTTCAGTTTCAGATGCTCGATCACGAGCACCAGAACGAGATGCTTGATGACGTCGGCGAAGTTGCCGGCATGGTAGGCGTGGCGGTAGTTCATCGCGGTCGCTTCAAGCCTTCTTCTCCCAGCGCCCGCTATCGGATTGCTGCCAATAGGTGACGGCGCATCCTGCCTTGCGAGCAGCACTCCACTGTTCGCGCGCCTTGGCCTTGGCGTCAGGATCGTTGCCGTCGAACAGATAGACAATGCGGGTGTAACCTTGAAAGCGCGTGCCGACGGCGCCATCCACCATGAAGCGCACGCCAGCGCCATTGGGCACTTCCTCACCCGTCGTCAGGTAAATCGGCTGGTGTTCGGCCGCTGCGTCCTTGGCCGTGCCGTGGGCGAGAAAGCTGTCGTCGCGATAGGTCCACAGCTCCAGATCCAGCGCTTCCATGCGCTCCTCAGATCCCAGCTGCACCACGGCGCGCCAACCGCGCTCGAGCGTCTTCTCGAGCAAGCTCGGCAGCACCTTCTCGAGCGGTTGGCGCTCGATATGGTAAAACAACACCTCGGGTTTATCGGCGTCGCCGTTTGCCAAATTTGAACGTCCTCGTCATGCCCTGTGCGCGTCTTTGCCTATGCGCGCCATGGTCGGCGATGTGCACGGCAGAAATCTTAGCCCATTCTCGTCCACAACATGCGTTGCCCGCGCATGCGACAACGTCGTGAACCCTATTGGCTCAAGATACCTTGCATCGACCGATGCGACAGCCTATATCCCGCAGTCCGGAGCGGCGCCACACCTATGGTTGACGCCCGTGCGGGCGGTGAGTGTTGCGGCCTTCTAGGGTTCGTCGCAATGCTCCCGCCCGCTGCGATTCCGGGAAGGCTGTTGCGAGTCCGGGAGGCTCAGAACGATCGCGTTCTGCGATAGCGCGATTTCGCTTGGCTCGCGATTGCCTCTCCCGCACCGTCCCCCCGCGATGCCTTCTGCTCCTCCGACGAGCCCAGAGATACGCCTCGAAATTTCAACGCCGCAGAAACGTGAAACGCGGCGGCCGGGATTACTCCGGCAACCGCGCTTGCTCATCGGGACATCTCCGCGCACCACCAAGAGCGCGCGGTAGCGGCCAGCTCAGCTCCCTTTCATCATCGAGCGCGGCACTTCGCCGGCATCGATGAGGGCGCGAATGCAGCTCTTGGAAATCGACTTGTGGGCGCCCTGCATGCAGCGGCGCAACTCGCTCGAATAGAGCGAATAGCCCGGGCAGAAGCGATTGTAGTCGCCCTTGCAGGCGCGGCGCACTGCGGCTGAATAGGGACCGCTGTCGCCCGCAGCAGCGGCAGGCGAGAACACATGCGCATCGCCAACGAACGCGGCGGACGCAACGACTGCGGCCATCAGGCCGGCTCGCAACAGCTTCGTCATCGTCTAGCTTTCCTTACTCGAATTGAATAGCTCTGAGGTTCGGCATGATCGTATTGGCGGCTTACTTAGAGACAGTTTGTGGCCAAGACTAGTGCCAGGATCGCGCAATTCGTCACAGTACGAAAAGGGCATCCAACGAATTGCGCAATCTGAACGACCCGAAAATCAAATGGTTGGCTCGTGTGGTTCAGACCGATGCATGCGTCACGTCGGACCAGCATCGCAACAAGCCCTATCGGCGCGATCTTACGCGCGTGGAGCGGCCCGCATAAGGGTTCTCACCTTTTTTCAGGCTGAACCTGATCGGAACGCCCGGCAAGCCGAAAACTTGGCGCAGGCTATTCGTCAAATAGCGGATATAGGAGCGCGGCAACTCCGCCGGACGCGAGCAGAACGCGACAAAAGTCGGCGGCCGCGTCGAGGGTTGCGTGATGTAGCGCAGACGCACACGCCGCCCTTCGCTGGCAGGCGGGGCATGTCGCGACACCGCTTCTTGCAGCCAGCGATTGAGATCGGGCGTGGAGACGCGGTGGTTCCACGTATCGTAGGCCGCCAGTGCTGCCGCCATCAGCTTGTCGAGGCCGCGTTCGCCCAGCGCCGATATCGTCACCAGCGCCACACCCGGCACTTGCGACATCTTCTCCTCGATCGTCTCGCGCATCGCCTTCTGTGTCTTCTGTTTGTCGGCAACGAGATCCCATTTGTTGACGGCAACCACCAGCGCCCGCCCCTCGCTGGCGATCATGTCGGCAATCGTCAGGTCCTGATTTTCAAACGGGCGCTCGGCATCGATCACCAGCACCACCACCTCAGCAAACCGGATGGCGCGAACGGTATCGCTCGCCGACAATTTCTCCGCCAGTTCGTCGATGCGCGCCTTGCGGCGCAAACCGGCGGTATCGAACAGCAGATACTTGCGGCCCTCCCAGACGAGCTCGCTCGATATGGTGTCGCGCGTCAAGCCGGGCTCGGGGCCGGTGATCATGCGCTCGTCCTGCAGCAGCGCATTGACGAGCGTCGACTTGCCGACGTTGGGCCGGCCGACAATGGCAATGCGGATCGGCCGCGTGCGACTTTCTATCTGCTGGTCTTCGTTTGCGACAAGCGGCGCCTGCGGCGGCTCGTCTTCCTGGCCACGACGGCGGCGCTTCAGCTGCGGCTGCGGCGCCAAGCCCAGCGCCTCCATGATATCGACGACAAGATCGCCGACGCCTTCGCCGTGCTCGGCCGAGATCGCAACCGGCTCGCCAAATCCCAACGCGAAGGCGTCGTAGAAGCCACTCTCGCCCGCGCGTCCCTCGGCCTTGTTGGCGACCAGGATCACCGGTTTGCCGGAGGCGCGCACACCACGGGCAAAGGCTTCGTCGGCCGGCGTCACACCCTCGCGTGCATCGATGACGAACAACGTCAAATCGGCTGCCGAGATCGCCGCCTCCGATTGTTTGCGCATACGCGCCGCAATCGTGCCGGGTCCGGATTCCTCGAGGCCCGCGGTATCGACCAGACGCACGACATGCGGACCCAGGTGCGCCTCGCCCTCGCGGCGATCGCGCGTCAGCCCCGGCATGTCGGAGACGAGTGCCGTGCGTTTGCCGGTCAGTCGGTTGAACAGAGTCGACTTACCGACGTTGGGCCGGCCGACGATGGCCACGGTGAAAGGCTGAGACATGCGGGTTGCAAACCAGTTTGCTGCGGCGGTGACGGACCGAGCCACAAGCGCCGCAGTTGCGCGTCAATGTGGACCGCCCGAGCCATGTTGGCCACAGTGTGATCGAATGCGCGCTTATGCCCGAAATCAGGGAGAATTGGAATCTTTTGATGCCCCAGCACCTGCGGCACGTCGGGCGTGCGCGGCGCTAACCTTAAAAGCGCTTCAGGCCCAGACGTGCCGGGCGGCCCGCCGCAGCCGTCAGTTGAGCGCAATCAGCTTGGCGTTGTCGGTCAGAACGAACATGCGGCGCTGCGCGATGACGGGCGGAATAAAGACGGCGTTGCCGAGTTCCTGCTGCGACATCAGCTTGCCGCTCATGGCATCGACGCTCACCAAGAGGCCCTTGGCCGAGGTCAGCCAGAGCTTTCCACCTGCCAATACCGGCCCTGCCCAGGTTTTGTCTCCGGCAAGCTGCACGGTCCACTGCACCGCGCCGTCGACGCGCGACACCGCCATCAATTGGCCTGCGGTATCGACGACGAACACGCTTTGGCCAGCCACCCACGGCGTCTGTGTGCTGGAGACGTTGAGCGACCACAGCCGCTCGCCGTTGGAAACTTTGGTTGCGATCATGCGGCCGGCGTGGCTGACGGCGAACACCGTGCCGTTGTCGATTGCGGGGCGTGCGGCATCGCTCATGCTCGTCAACTGCGACGTGGTGCGGGCGCGAGCCAAATTTTCCGACCACACTGCGGAGCCGTCAGAGACCTTGAGTGCGACAAGATCGCCCGATGGATAGGGAGCGACCACGACATCGCCGGCAACCGCGGGACTGACGCTCATGACGAGGCTTGCCTGTTGCGGCAGACCGCGCACGGTCCACAGCTCGGCGCCATCGACACCCGACAGGCAATAGAACCGACCATCGACGGAGATGACGAAGATGCGATCGCCGGCAGCCGTCGGCGCGGCGCGCACCGGCACACCCAGGTTGCGCTCCCACAACTTCTTGCCGGACTGCGGATCGAGCGCCACCACGTTGCCAAAGCCACTCGCGGCGTAGATGCGACCACCGTCTGCTGCAAGGCCGCCGCCGTAGCCGCCGCCAGGCGTACCCGCGCCCAGAGAAAAGAAACCGCCGCCGCCGCTCAATTCCTTTTCCGGCACCAGCGAAGTTCGCCACGCCGCACTGCCGCCAGAGGCCGCAAACGCGCTGACTGTGCTCGATGAGTCGAGCGTATAGACGCGCCCGCCATAGACGATCGGGCTGGCGGTCACGCGCCCCGACTTGCCGGAGCCCGCACCTGCATCCGCACTCCAGCTCTGGTGCACGGCACCCGCCAGCGCCAGATGCCCCGGTGCGTTGCCGGCTTCCCCGCCGGGCTGCGCCCAGGCGTCGTTCTCATGCTCGGCCACCAGCACGATGGGTTTATCGGCAGATGCCAGCTCGCCCGGAATCTTTTCGGCCTCGGGCATGATCGGGATGCGCTTGCCGGCCAGCGGCACCTGCTTTTCCTTGAAGGGGTTCAAATCCGTGATCTTGGGCAGGCTCGGCAGACTGTCGGCGCAGCCCGCAACGAGGCCAGCTGCGAGCACGGCTGCCGCAATGGGTGCCTTCCGCTTCATGCTGCTGCCCATACCGTTAGCCTCTTCCCCGTTATTTGTGGCCGGTTACTGCTGGCCCGTTATTTCTGGGCCGGCGCCGTCGCCGGATTTTGTCCCACTGCTTCCTTGGCCGCATCCTGGGCCGGCTTGGCCTCCGGAGCTGCAGCCTTCTTGGCAAGATCGGATGCGACGATCTCACCCATCATGATCTGCGCACGTTCACGCACATCGGCGGGGGCCGTGCGGTCGGCCATGACATTCTCCAGAGCCTTGCGTGCGGTGTCGTTCTTGCCCGCCTTCAAGGCCGCCAGTGCAATCAGCTCACGGGCATTGGCTCGCCACGGGCTCGATTCGCCAACCAGATCGTTGAGCCGATTCTCGACCTCGGTAAAGTCGGCATCCCCAATCTTCAGTGCCGCCGCCTGCAAGCGGGCAAACGACCGCAGCAAGCCATCGGCACCTGCCGCACCAGCCAACGCCTCGTATTGAGCGAGCGCCTTGGCCTTTTCTCCCGCTCCAAGCTCCAGCCCTGCGAGTTTCAGCCGCGCCAATGCAGCATATCCCGACGGGCCTGTTTTTATGAGCTCGTCGAGTGCCTTGCGGGCATCATCCTGATTGCCGTCCTGAATCAGGTTGGCAGCGGCCTCATAGGCCGCACCCGCGGTGTTGGCTGCTGCGAGCTGGCGCGTCTGATAGAATTTGAAGCCGCCCACACCGATAATGATCGCAAGCGCCATAACCAGGAAATACGAGCCATACTGCTTCCAGAGCTGCTCCATTCGCTCACGGCGTAGTTCCTCTTCAACCTCGCGGATCAAGGTGTCTTCGTTATTGGCCATAAATGCTTGCGTCCTGGTTCTTCCGACGGATCTGCTCGATCCCACATCTCACGAATTTTGCCGCCACGCTCGCGGTGCACGCCACAGCCGGGCCGACCGCCCGCAATCGGGGCAAGGAAGCCCGCATTGATAGCGGACGGCGCTTGTGACGCAAGAAAAAGCACCCGCAACCGAGCGCTCAATCCCCGATGTGCGATGCCCATCAACAGGCCAAACCAGCCTGCCTCAACCCTGTCTGCCCATGGTCTGCGCGCCCCCGGCAGAGCCATGAAGATTGTTCAACTGCCCTGATTTTTGGTCTTTTTCGTGGCTCGCGGTGCAGCCGTGGCGGGGCCGGCAGCTGCTGCGCGCATGGCATAGGTATGCTCGGGGGCAGGGAAGCTACGCGCCCTCACCTCATCCGCATAGCCCTTGATGGCTCCCTCGATGGCCGCACCGATGGCCCCGAATTCCTTGACGAATTTCGGCACCCTTGGCGACAGCCCGAGCATATCCTCCATCACCAGGATTTGCCCATCGCAGGCGGCCGAGGCACCGATGCCGATGGTGGGAATGGGGATCTTGGCGGTGATCTTGGCGGCCAGCGGCTCGGCCATGGCTTCCAGAACCACCGAGAAGGCGCCCGCGTCCGACACCTGCCGCGCATCCTCCTCGATTGCCGCCCATTGCGCCGCTTCCCGCCCCTGCGCCTTGAAACCACCGATGACGTTGATGGACTGCGGCGTCAGACCGATATGCGCCATGACCGGGATGCCGCGATCGACCAGGTAGCGGATGGTCTCGGCCATGCGCCGCCCACCCTCGAGCTTGACCGCTCCGCAGTCCGTTTCCTTCATCACGCGCGCGGCATTGCGGAACGCTACCGGAGGACTTTCCTCATAGGTGCCGAACGGCATGTCGACGACAACCAGCGAACGCCGCGCGCCCCTCACCACCGCGCGACCATGCATGATCATCAGCTCGAGCGGCACAGGCACGGTCGTTTCGTAGCCGTGCATGACCATGCCGAGACTGTCGCCGACCAGCAGAAAGTCGCAATACTTGTCAGCAATTGCTGCGGTGTGGGCGTGGTAGGACGTCAGCGAGACGATCGGTTCGACACCCTTCTTGGCTGTGATGTCTGGCGCCATGAGACGTCTGACCTTGGGGGCGCCATCGGCCCCGGCATGCGATTGTGACGACATCGACCGCGAACTTTCTTGAAGCAACCAAAGCCCAGCGGCGGGCGAACCCGGCATCTGCGCCTTAGCCAATTGATACGGGTGTGCCGCCCAATGGCGGCTCCAGCTTCAAGCAATAGCGCACCAGCGCCCGGCCATCCAGCAACCGCACCCGGCCATTTCGGCGGCATGGCAAACAACCCGCCGACCGCCACCCTGGGCGCGCCTGCAATGCTCGGTTGCGGCGCCCCGCGTCCACGCCGCGAGATCAGGTGTATTTGCCTGCGGGCCACACTCTCGCAACAATCATCCTTGTGCGGGACCAGTTTGCGTTGCAGCCGCAAAACCACGCTGATAACCAAGATTTAGGCGCGTTCGGCTAGTGTCGGACATCGCCAAATTCGTCTCGTAGGCCAATCACCATCGAACGAATTTAGCGATCTGAACGACACTAGAAAGATCATCAGCCTATAGTGAACTCAGATCGTGAAGTCCGCTTGCCAATCTACCGGGTAGAATGCAGCGGAATATTCGATCGCCACTCTAGAGCGTTGTGAGAGCGTTGTGCCGGACCCGACCCAGTTCGATGTATGGGGCATAGAGTAGCGTGCGTACCTCGAAGCATTCGGCATCCTCCACCCATCGCCAACCGTCGCTGCTGACGGCTGCTGTTGCGGGCCTGCTTTCCTCGACAGCGTTGCTGACGGCATTGGTGGCAGTGCCGCTCGAAGCGAGCGCCAAGCCTGGCGGCTTCACCCGCGTGGTCCGCCAGCCGGCTTCCGGCGAAACATTGACGATCATCGTCTCCCTGAACGAGCAGCGCTTGCAGGTGTTCGACAGCCGTGGCGTCGTGGCCCAATCGCCGATCTCGTCGGGCCAACGCGGCTACTCGACGCCAACCGGCATCTTCTCGATCCTGCAGAAGAGCCGCGTACACTTCTCCAATCTTTACGACGACGCGCCGATGCCCAACATGCAGCGCATCACATGGTCGGGCGTGGCGCTTCACGCCGGCGTGCTGCCTGGCTATCCCGCGTCCCACGGCTGCATCAGGCTGCCGCACGAATTCTCGCGCTCGCTGTTCGAAATAACTGACATCGGCACACGCGTCATCGTCGTCGACGAGATGGTGGAGCCGCAGCCCATCCGTCACCCGCGCTTGTTCCAGGCCCTGCCGGCGGGCCGCGTCGAGGATGCGGCGTCGGCACACCAGCCACAGCGGCCGAACCATGCAACGACGGCCGCGGGCGCCAGCACCGTGTCGGCCATGCTGGGCGTCACCCCTGCTGTGGCGGCCGAGGCTGTCATCCAAGTCGCGACCAATCCGGATGGCGCCGCCAGCAATGCCGGCAGCTCTGCCAATGCCACGCGCACCCGCGCCATGGCCCTGGCTGAGCGGCAGGCCGAAATCGAAAAGCGCGCCGACATCGTCGCCCAGCAAAAGGACGATCACGTCGAGGCTGCCGACCTCGCCGCAACGACCAACGAGCGTCTGCGCAAAGCGCGGCTCGACCTGCGCGATGCCCGCCTCGCCGAGCCCCGGTTGGTGCGCGACACGCGCGACAAGGAGCGCGCCAAGGCAGCTGTGGAACGGCGTCTGCAGGAATTCATCAAGCAGCAATCGCGCCTGTTGGCCAGCGCCGAGCAACGCGCAGAGCAGCGCAAACTGCAACATCTGGAAGACGCCGCCAGCGACCGTCAACCCGATGACCTGCTGGCGCGTGTCGAACTGCGCAACCGCGAGGCGGCGCGCGATGCCCAGGAGCGCGAGGATGCCGCCGCCACCGAGACGGCGCTGGAATCCGATCTGCTGTCTCGGCTGCACGAACTCGATGCCGCCGAAATGATCGCAGCCTCGCAAAAGAATATTGTCGCCACGCACGAAGAAGCCGTGCGTGTGATCGAGACCGAGCTGGCCGAGTCGCGCAAGTCCTATGCCAGCGCCCGCAACGGGCTCGATCGCGCCGAGGCGGAACACAAACGCGCTGTGCAGGCCCTGCAGCAGTTCGGCAAGCCGGCAACCATCTTCATCAGCCGCAAGTCGGGAACCGTGCATGTGCGCCAGGGCTTCGAGGAGGTCTATCAGGCGCCAGTTTCGTTTGCCCAACCCGAAGCGCGCATCGGCACGCATGTGTTCACCGCCAAGCGCTTCCTCGACGGCAGCGACACCAACCTCGACTGGCAGGCGATGACGCTGACGAGACTTGACATGAGCCGGCAGAAGAAGTCGCGATCCGCCGCACGTGATGCTTCCGCCGCTGAAGTCCCGCAGGCACAAGTGCCGCTGCCCGACGCCCGCAATGCGCTCGATCGCCTCGCGTTGTCGGACGAGGCGCAAGCGCGTATCCGTGAGTTGGTCAAGCCCGGCTCGACGCTCATCATCTCCGACGAGTCGGCGAGCCCGGAAACCGGCAAGGGCACCGACATCATCGTTCAGCCACGCTCCTGAGCAGGCTCGGTTCTGTGCGGGTCGGGTGACGGCTATGGGCCGTCCCCGCCGGTGGCATTCGACGCAGATCAGGAACCGGAAAGAACGGCGGCGGGCGTCGGCTCAGCTCAAAATCGGCACGCCGATCAAGAGCGCATGGCCCCCATAGACGAAGGCGAGATAGAGCGCGACGCCAATGACGACGGCGGCAATGTCGCCCATCAGCGTTCCCGGTTTGGCAAACATCGGATTGCTGGCGCCGCGCCGCTTCACCGATATGCGGTCATAGACGGCATAAGCCAGGAACGAGCCGAACAACACGATCGAGGCGAGGTCGCCGTTCACCAGCAGATGGCCAAGCGCCCATAGCTTGACCGCCACCAGCATGGGATGGCGCGCGGCCGTGCGGATGCGCGAGGGAATGTATGCAGCAACCAGCAGGATCATTGCCGGCAGCATCAACGCCATGGTCGCGTGGCGCATGCCTGCCGGCGGGGTCCACAACACCGGGTTCTTGCCCGGCATCACCTGCAGCTTGTGATAACCAAGTACGATGAGGATCAGGCCAGCGAGTGAGACGACCGAGAAGGCGAGCTTGTAGGAAGTCTCACCGAACCTTTCGACCAGTCCCGTGCGCGTTTGCGGCGACGTAGGCAGCAGGTGGATGCCGAGAAACAGCGCGAGACCGATAATCAAGGGAAGCATGAGAGAATTCCTCTTCTGCGCAAGTGGCGATTGGTGCGCATAGCATGGCGTGCAGACTTCATTCACGACAATCGATATCCGATTGCTCCGCATTGAGCAAAAATGTCATCCGCAGCGCACGGAATTGTTGCCACGGCAAGTGGTCCGCACTAAGTTATCCACAGGGGGCGCGGATCGAGGGACCCGTGCCATAGTCAATTGAAGTCGCGTACCAAGAGCGGTGACTTGGTGCCTGGAGCGTATGTATGCGTACTCCACGGGCACATCCACAGACGCCTGCGAGCAGGCGCTCGCGAGGCAACGTCTCGACCCGGCCGCTGGCCGCAACGCTCGGCACGGGCGTCACGCCGACACTGGCCTTCAGCTTGGAGGGTCGGGCGTCGTGAGCAAGCACTTCCTGCATCGTACCGCCCGGCTATTCGAAAAGGCACGCGAGGACGACCAAGTTGCCGGCCCGCCACCCCTTCCGCTGGACGAAACGCACCTTGCCGCTGAGATCGCGCGCATCATCGAGAAACGGCCGCAGCGCTCTGAGGCCACTGCGAAGCCGGCGCCAGCGCATTGGCTGGGCGAGGAGGACGATCGCGCCTTCGTCGAACGTCATGCGGTGGCGACGGCAGCCTTGGCAGCGACTCCGTCCCCCGCGATCGAGGACGAAGAAAACGACACGTTGGATGACGATCCCGCCGCACCTCATTTCGGTGAAGCTCTGCCCGAACACTCGGCAGCCTTGTCCGCCGTTTGGGTGAAAAAGGCTCGACGGCAGCGCTGGCGCGCGCGCTTTCGCGACCTCGCCGGATGGACGGTTTCAATCGTAATATCCCTCGCCCTCATCATCGCCGTCAGCGTGGCGATGTTCGGCTGGAACAACGGCGGCGCCATTCTGAAGCAGTTGCAGGTGAAGTCGATTACGGTTTGGGAACTGCAACCGAACTCGTGAGGGCGCGCCGTCGCGGTCACCACGGTTCAACGGCCCAATGGTTCAACGGTCAAGGCAGATAACCCTTGTCGAGATCGAGCGCCTGTCGCGATTGCGTCTTGCCGCCACGATCGAAATGCTGCGCCTTCCACTGCAGATGCGTGCCCGCTTGCTCGGACGAGCGCGAGGTGAGCGATATTCCCACGGCTTCCCCAGCAGCCGCGGTGATCGGCGTCAGCAGTGGAAAATAGAGCTGCTCCCAATGCGTCTGCGCCGCATCGGGCGAAGTCGACAAGACGATTCCGGGGGCCAGATCCGCCTCCCACCACACCGCAAATCCAAAAATCGTGGTCGTCTTCTTCACAGCAAAGCGCGCCTCGCCCTTCCTTGTTGACGAGCATGCGCGTGTCAAATCCGCTTCATCCCAGCACACCACGCTCGCCCCGCCCGAGAGAAGCTCATCTGACGCGATGCGGCGCACATAGATGTTGTTGAGGCTCATGGTGCGTGCATCACTGAGATCGATGTCTAGCCCCACGTCGTCCCCCACCTTGTCCCACGCCAGCAGTTCGCCGTGAATGCGCCCCGCGACGACAGGGGCCACAAACTGGCGAATGCGCGAGGGTATGAGCGTGCCGCCCGGCTTCAGGTGGCGCGAGCGCGCGTCGTTCATGGTGGCGATGATGTTTTCCTCGAACGCGTAGTTGCCAAGCGTCTCTGACACGACGATATCGACGCGCGGCGGATCGGCGGCCTCGGTCGAATGAAACGGCATCATGTGACAATTTCGGGCACGGTTTTTTTTCAGCACCTTGTGGGCAACACCCGCCACCTCGGCCACCTCGTAGAGATAGACCTCGCGTGCACCAAGCCGTGCCGCCATCAGGCCAATGAGGCCGGTGCCGGCACCAATATCGGCGACCAACGACGAACCCTTGGAGATCGAACCGGCAAGTGCAGCCCTGAACGCGCGGTTGCGCACCACGTCGGCAATCAGCGTGCGATGATATTCGATGCGCACCTAGCCCGCGCTCCTGTCTGGAATGCGACCCGCATTCATCGCGTCACGAAACGGAATGGAATAGACAATACGATCTCCTGGCGCGAGATCGCTTCTGGAAACTTCGGGAATGGCGCCGCCTTGTCGATGGCGGCCAGCGCCGCCTCGTCGAGCTTCATCGAGCCGGAGCTGATTGCCACCTCGCGGTTGACGATGGCGCCCTCGCGGCTGACCGTGAAGCGAACCACGGCGGTGCCTGCCTCGAGGGTTTTGGGCTTTACCTTGAAGCGCTCGATGTGAGTGCGGATCGAGCCCAGATAGGCGCGATAAAGCGTGGCATCGCCGCCTTCCTGGTTTTGCGAGGCGGCCTTCTGCTCGATCACCGCTACTTGCTCGGTCTGCTCCTCGGTCGCCACCTGCTTGGGCTGCGGCTTCACCACTTCAGGTGGCGGGGAGACGCGCTCGACTTCTTGTTGCGGCCCGAGTGGCGAACTGATCACGTCCTTGATCTCGGGCGGCTTCTCGACGGCACGCACCTCCTCGGGCGGCGGCGGTTCCTCGGGCTTCGCCTCGCTGGCCTTGATCTCCTCCAGCTCAGGCCGCGCCACGCTCGCCTGACGCTCTTCCACCTCGCGCGCCTCGATCGTTTCCGGCGCGTCGCCTAACCGCGTCAGGCCTTCGATCGCCATGCCCTGCTCGATGCGCAGCAGATCGTTGCCGCTGCCAGCCTCCAGCGCGCGCCCGCCCTTGAAATCGATGAACGCCGCCAGCAGCGCACCGTGCAGCACGCACGACATCAAAAGGCTCGACGCTTTGAGACCGCTGAAGCGATACATTGGCGATCAGTTCCCGACAGGGGCCGAACCCGGTGCAGGCGAAGATGCAGTTGCATTTGGCGGCGGCGCGGAAGCGGACGCACGCGGTGCCGGATTGGATAGCAGTGATACGCGCGCATAGCCCGACTCGCCGACGCGTCCCAGAACCTCCATCACATCGCCGTAGGCGGCCCGGCGATCAGCGCGCACATAAACCACAGTGTCGCCTTCGCTGGCGCGAATTTGCCTCAGCCGCTGTACGAAGCCGGCCTTGATGATTTGCTCGTCGCGCACATGCAGCGAGCCATCGGCCGCCAGCGTCACGACCATCGGCTTGCGAGTCTGCGCGAGCTTGGCCGCAGTCGTACTCGGCAGATCGACCGGCACACCCTGAATCAACAAAGGTGCGGCGACCATGAAGATGATGAGCAGCACCAGCATCACGTCGACGAATGGAGTGATATTGATCTCGGCCATCGGTCGATAGCCAGAGTCTTCGTGCTCATCGGGATAATGGCCACCGAGCTGCATGCCCATGGCTCAGTTTCCCCTCGCTGACGCGCCTTGAACGGTTTCATGGCGCGCAAAGTGGGCGGCGATACGATGCACGGCCGCGTTGCTGCGATCGGCAGCGCGACCGAGTGAAACCGAGATCTGATTGTAGGCGACGACGGCGGGAATAGCGGCGGCCAGTCCGATCGCGGTGGCAAACAACGCCTCGGCGATGCCGGGCGCCACCACGGCGAGGCTCGTATCCTTGGCCTGGGCGATGGCGGTGAAGGAATGCATGATGCCCCAAACCGTGCCGAACAAGCCGATGAAGGGCGCCGCCGAGCCGACGGTCGCCAGGAACGGCAAGCCCTGCTCGACACGTTTCAGCTCGCCGCGCACCGCCCCTCGCATGGCGCGCTCGACGCGTAGGCGAATGTCGTTGAGACCCTCGCCGGCGTTGCGGCCCTCGTGCGTCTCGAACTCGCCTGCCGACAGGATCGACGTGGCATAGCCACCATCTCGAGCAACCGGCATCGCGCCGCCGCGCGCAGCATCCTCCAGCGTTGCCACCTGACGCTTCAGGCCCATCAATCGAACCAGCTTCTCGAAAATCAGGCCCCAGCAGATCACCGATGCAAGGATGAGCAGAACGATGACGCCCTGCACCACCGGGTCGGCATTCAGAAGAAGCGAGGTGAGTGACAGATCATGCACTCCCCCGGCGACAACGGTCTCGCCCACGGCCAAGCTTCCTTATTTCGACAGTTGAACATTGGTGCGCGTCGACAGCGTCAGGCGCTCCAGGCATCCCGTCTCGTCGCCGCTGCCGGCCTTGCAATCCATGATGTCGTTGATCAGGAAGCTGCCGACCGCATCGCACTTGACGCCTTCCAGATCGAACAGCTTGACGCTGCGCTTCTTTGACTTGATCGGCGCCAGATCGAGCGCGAACCGGCGACCGATAATGCCGTCGGTCTGGAACAGCACCAGATCGAGCTTCAGCGCGTCGTAGGATTTGTCGGTCTGGTTGTCGACGACGAGATAGGCGCGGCAGCTCGTCTGCTGCGTCTCGAGCTTGTTGAGCTCGACCTGGATGCTGGCGGTATTGCTGGCCGTCTGCGCCTGCACTGGAGTGGCGGCAAGCGCTAGTCCGGCTCCCGCCGCAACCACAGCGGCCCGCATTTTCAGCGACGGCATAGGCATGTCCTTTTTATTCTTGGCTTTGTTCTTATTGGCGTCGCCCGCCGCAAACCTACTCGACACACAACCACTCCTTGACACGACAACACCTCAGTAGTCGATCGCAGTCTGCGCACTCCTGGATGGCTCGGTTGCCGCGGTCCGCGTTGGCGTCCGCGACGCCCAACTGACCTCCTCTGCCACCCGCCGCAGCGTCTGCGGCTCCATAGCAGCACACGTCCGCATCCGGCAACTCCTTAGAGATGCGGGAGTTTTTTTCGCGCGCCAGCACCAGAAGGATTGCTTCACCCCTGCCGCCGTCGCCCGCCGACAAGTGTTATAATGTATCGATTTGAGTTGCCGGTCAATCGAAGCCGAGGAGCAACCGGCCCCGATCACGACGTTGGGATCGGGCTCACTCGGTCACGGACCTGAAGCGTTCAGTGTGCATCGATCCCAAGGGCAGCCTCAAAGGCCGCACGAAATTCAGAATTCGACCTCGAAACTGAGCTTCAATGTCGTATCTGGCGTGTTGCCGTTGAGACCAAACAGAACTCCGGTTCCCAGGCGCACCAGGGCACCTTCGTCGTCGTCTTTGTCGGGCTTGCTGGCGCCCTTTGCATCGTCGTCCCCATCCAGCGACGCTGCCTTGACCAGCTTACTTTTTTTGGATTTCGGCGAACTGCCAGCAGCGTCGCGATCGCCCGCGCCAACGCGCCACTCGCGATAGACCACAGGGCCGGCGCGATGCTGATCGTGATCGCCGAACAGAACGGCCGCCTCGTTACGCTGGCCCGAGTTGCCGATACGATCGAACGTGCCATAGGCTTCCAGCGCCAGTGCCCATGATGGCGTCCAGTCGTATTTGATCTGCGCCGCATAGCCGATGTCCCACTTGTCATCGCGCTCCGGCCCTTCCTCGGCTTTCTCACCCGAGCCGAAATGCCGGATAAACATGACGTTGAGCAGCGCAGACCATTCGCCTGCGCGCGCGCCAAGGATCGGTCCGACCGAAATGGAGTTCAGCTCGCCCGCGGCCAGTGGATGCTCGAATTCGCTGAGCAGGCCAAAACCGACGCCGCCGTCCCGAGGTATCGGCTTCAAGATTGCGACGCCTTCCAGCGCAACCTCGGTCAGTTCGAGTGCGGCAAAGCCATCGGCCTGCGCCGGCGAAGCGGGTTCCTCAAAGCGCTCCTTCTCGAACTCGACGCCGACGCGCATCCTGAAGAAGCTCGTCATCGTCATTTCGACCTCGAGCGCGTGACGCTGCCGTGTGACAGAATTCTCGTCGTAGGTGAACGCACCAGGCCCGGTCTCTTGGAACCGGCGGCGGGGCTGCCCCACCGAGTAGGCGTTTTGACTTTGCAACTCGACTTCACCGACCTCGTTTTCGAGATCCTTCAGTTCGAATTGGCCGATCGCTGGCTCGGCCGCCAGTTGCAGCGGCCACCCACACGACATGGCGATAGCGAGTGCTCGCGGCCATAACGCCCGTCGCATCGAATTGCCCCAACCGATCCCGTCCCCTTCCAGGAACTAATCCCGACTCGATGGGCGAAGTCCAGCAGCAACGGCAGGATCTCAAGTCGCTGCAATTAGTACGCCGCCAAAGCGAATACTGGTTATCCGGCCGGTTTCGTCTTACTGGACTTGCTCTTGCTGCGGATTAGTCGCAAACAGAGGAATGTGCGCTTGCCTATTTGCTTGCCAATCTGAATGTACCCATTTGCAGCACCGATCCTCTTCAAGCGAGCGAAGGCCAGACACCGCCGCAACCAACCATCTATTAAATACTCATGTAACTTATGGACTTAGACTGCGCTCTGCGCGCTGTTCCAGATCAATCATTACTATCATTTGTCCATATCGCGTTAACCACAAGTTATCCGTTCCACGATTACAGTTCAGAGCATTACTCCGATTCGACCCGTGGCATCATGAACAACAAGCCGCTTGGAAAATCCAAAGCCAATTCCCTGATGGGCCAATACTCGGCGCTCCTGGGAGAGGCCGTGCTGCGCCATCGCACACGCGTAGCCGAGCATTCCGCGCGCATCGAAGCCGAGCTCGCCAGCCGCGTCAAATCCGAGTTCATCGCCAACATGAGCCATGAGCTGCGGACACCGCTCAACACCATCATTGGCTTCTCCAAGATCCTCGGCGAACACGACAAGCGACGCGTGCCGGACGACGAAATCGTTGAATATGCCCAATTGATCCATGACTCGGCCGGTCATCTGCTGTCGGTCATCAACGACATTCTCGATATCTCAAAGATCCAGAGTGGCCGTTTCACAATCGACACGCGCGAAACCAACATCGACGAAATCTTGCGCTTCTGCATCGCCTCCTTCAACAAGCAGGCCGGTGACGCTCGCGTCGAGCTTATCAACGCCACTCCCCGCGATCTGCCGCCCGTGCGTGGCGATGCAGCGAAGTTGAAGCAGGTGTTCGCCAACATCCTTTCAAACGCCATCAAGTTCACGCCAGCGGGCGGCAAAGTGATGGTGACGGGTGTCGCCACGACGGACGGCGGTGTCGTCGTCGATATCATCGACAACGGTGTCGGCATGACCGACGACGAACTGGACATCGCGATGACGCCGTTCGGCCAGGTCGATGGAAGCCGCACGCGCTGGCGCGAAGGCACGGGCCTCGGCCTGCCGATCGCGCGCGCACTCGTCGACCTGCATGGCGGTCGAATTAAAATCAATAGCACCAAGGGGACCGGCACCACCGTTTCAGTGATGCTGCCGTCCCGCCATCTGGTTTCCGCTGCGCGCGGCCGCGAGATGATATTCGGCGATCAACAATAATATTGCGCTCAAAAACCATCTGCAAAACTAACGGGCCAGATCAGCGATGCAAGTTAACACAACTCAGGACCCCAGCGTCTTCAAGCCCGATCTAACAATTGGACGCATCGTGTCTGTCACCGGTGCGAAGACCATCGTACTGCTCGATGGCAAAATGGACGCGTCCGGCCGCAAGACGATGCATCGCCCGGAAATGGGTACCTTGCTGGCGATCGACACGTCGAATACGGTGGTGCTGGCGATCGTTTCGGCCTTGAGCGTACCGGTTCCAGCGCAGCGCGACGGCGACAACGAAATCTGGATCGCGGAGCTGGGCCTCGTCGGAGAGCTGTGGCTATCGGCAAGCGGCCAGGCAAAATCGTTCAATCGCGGCGTCACCGTTTATCCGACCCTTGGCGACCGCGTGCGCATCGCCTCCAAGCCCGAGCTGGAGTTCGCCTTCTGCGGCGACACGTCGAAGGCAGTCCGCGTCGGTTGCATCCGCCAGGACACCTCGATCCCCGCCATGATCAAGGTCGATGACCTGCTTGGCAAGCACTTCGCCATTTTGGGCACCACCGGCACCGGCAAGTCCTGCACCACCGCGCTCATCTTGCGCTGCATCCTGCAGGATAACCCGGCCGCGCATATCGTCCTGCTCGACCCCCACAATGAATACGCCACGGCTTTCCCGGAGTGGGCCGAGGTCGTCAGCCCGCGCAACATGCACCTGCCGTTCTGGCTGTTGACGTTTGAAGAGATCGTCGAAGTGCTGGTGCCGGACGGCAATCGCAAGGCCGAGATCGAGATCCTGCAAGAACTCATCCCGCTCGCCAAAGCCCGCTACAATTCTGGCCGCGGCAAGGAAACGAACAACCTGCGCCGTGGCGTCGTCGATCACGGCCGCTATACGGTCGACACGCCCGTTCCCTATCGAATTTCCGATCTGACCGCGATGCTCGACGAGCGCATGGGCAAGCTGGAGAATAAGCGCGATCTGACGCCGTATCGCAATCTCAAGCAGCGTATCGACATGATCACGCAAGACGGTCGTTATGCGTTCATGTTCGGCTCGCTCACCGTCTATGACGGCATGACGCAGGTGCTCTCGCGCATCTTTCGCGTCCCTGTCAACGGCAAGCCTATCACCATTCTCGAACTCACCGGCATCCCCACCGAGATCGTCAACGTCGTCGTCTCCGTGCTATGCCGCATGACGTTCGATTTCGCTCTGTGGAGCGAAGGCAAGATACCGGTGACGCTGGTGTGCGAGGAAGCCCACCGCTATGTGCCAGCCAATCCCAATGCCGGTTTCGAGCCGTGCAAGCGCTCGATTGCCAAGATCGCCAAGGAAGGCCGCAAGTACGGCGCCTCGCTGTGCATCGTGACGCAGCGGCCCGCTGAAATCGACCCGACCATCCTGTCCCAGTGCAACACCGTATTCGCGCTGCGGATGTCCAACGACCGCGACCAGGAGATCGTCGCCTCGGCCATTTCCGATACCGGTTCGGGCCTGCTCGAGTTCTTGTCGGCACTCGGTCAGCGCGAGGCGATCGCATTCGGTGACGGCGTGACGTTGCCGGTGCGCATCAAGTTTGATGAACTGCCCAAGTCGGCGATGCCGCGTTCGTCTACAGCAAAATTCTCCGACCGGTGGCAGAAGTCGGTCGAGGACGAGGGCTTCCTCGAGCAGATCGTCGAACGCTGGCGGTCTTCGGGCACCGGCACGGAAGATACCAGCGCAACCGCGATGATGGCTGACGCCCTGCTTGGCAACAACGACGAGTCGAACGACCACGAGATGCCGCCGCAACGTGCCCACGCAACTGCCGGCGGTCATCACCAACAACCCTACGTCGGCGCGGCGCAAGCCAATGCCTATGCCTCGCCTGGCTCGCCTGCCGCGCGCGGTCGCGAGCCGTCGCCCTTGAAATCCTCCGCGCCGTCAACTGATGCATATGCCGGGCGTGAGCGCTTTGGAGCGGCCGTTGGCGGCGCTGACGCCACAGCCTCGGCGCGCGCCGGATCGATGCTGCGCCGCGAAGCGCCAAGTGCCCAGGCCGCCCCGGCCGCACGTCCCGCCGGTGGGCTGCTGCGACGCGAAGCTCAGGCCGCACACGAGGCTGTTGCCGCCGACGCTGGCCAAGGCGGTCAAGCACTGAAATCGCTGCGTGATCGCTTGGCGCGGCCGCGTTGATCGCCGGCGATCATTCGCCAACCGCGGACACGACGACCAACGCCGACTTTGCCCGCGACTACCCACGAAGCCGTGTCAGCTGCGCGGTTCGTTGGAGCGCAGCTCGACGACGCGCCCGCCTCCCGCGACAGGCGCATCAGGCGACTTTTCAGCGGACGCGCTCTCCTCGGGCATGCCCGCACCAGCAGCACCGCTCGCCGCACCACCGGCCGCAGCCTCTCCTGCGGACGGTGACAAACCGGCAGCAGCAGCGGCTGCATCCTTAGCCAGCATCGACTGATAGTGCCGCCAGCCGAACGGAATCGCCAACAGGTAGAACACGGTCGTGCCGGCCAGCGTTTCATGCGGATAGGTGACGAGCGTCGCGACATACAGCACCGCGACCATGAAGATCGGCAGCACCCACTCGCGCGAAATGCGCTCACCCATCAGCTTGCCCGAGTAGGTCGGAATGTTCGACACCATCAGGAACGCGATCAGCAACGTGTAGGCGAGGATGATGTTCTTCATCCAGCGCGCGTCCCTCAGATCGAGGCCGACCTGCGCCAGATAGACCGGTAGCAGCACGACTATGGCCGCGGCCGGCGTCGGCATGCCGGTGAAATAGTCCTTCTGCCACCGTGGCTTTTCTTCATCGATCATGACATTGAAGCGCGCCAGGCGAAGTGCCGAGGCGAGCGCGAAGATCATGACGGCGATCCAGCCGACGCTCTTGGTATCGCCCAGCCCCCAAGTGAACACCATCACAGCCGGCGCAACGCCGAAATTGACGAAGTCAGCAAGGCTGTCGAGCTCGGCGCCAAAGCGCGATGAAGCCTTCAACAGCCGCGCCACACGTCCATCCAGGCCGTCGAGCAGGGCGGCAAAAACAATCGCATAGAGCGCCAAGTCGTAACGCCCCTCGATCGACATGCGGATCGACGTCAGGCCTGCACATAGCCCAAGCAGCGTAAAGAAGTTCGGCACCAGCATGCGCACGGGGATCTGGCGGTGACGAAACAGCAGGCGACCACGCCGTTGGCGGGTTTCTTCCTCGAGTTGCGGCACAACGGGGTCCATCGCTCCGCCTCCTTCATGCTTTCGTTGATCGTGCTCGTCTGCCACCACTATACCGTGCCGACAGCCCCGGCAAAGCAAACCTCGCTTTGCGGCAAATTCAGGCGCACTCAGCCGCGCCGCGACTCCCGCTCACCCTCGTTCGACTTGAAATCCGCAAACACCGTTTCGCCTGCCACCGCGCGCTGCCCGACCGCCACCAGCGCCACGCGTCCCGGCGGCAGGTAGATGTCGACACGCGAGCCGAAGCGGATCAGACCGAAACGCTGGCCGATACCGACACTGTCGCCCTCCTGCGAGAACGTGACGATGCGCCGTGCGATCAAGCCGGCGATCTGCACAACGGCGATCTCGTCTCCCGCCTGCGTCTGGATCACCAGCGAGCGGCGTTCGTTTTCCTCGCTCGCCTTGTCGGCCGCCGCGTTGATGAAAGCGCCCGGGACATAAATCGAGCGGACGATGCGACCTGCCACCGGGGCTCGATTGATGTGGACATCGAAAACCGACAGAAAGGTCGAGATGCGCAGACGCGGCGTCTGTCCCAGCCCCAGCTCCATCGGCGGCGTCACCACCTCGACGGCGGAAATACGGCCATCGGCAGCCGATACGACCAGCCCGTCCCGCAGCGGTGTGACGCGATCTGGATCGCGGAAGAAATAGGCGACGTAGAGCGCGATACCGAGGAACACCCAGCCGAGCGGCGCCCACAGCAGGAAGCCTAGCAGGGCAAGTGCACCGGCGATGGCGATGAACTTGTGTCCATCGGCATGCACCGGAGCGAGATTATCGATGATGGTATCGATCAGACCGTGACGGTTCGACACGCAGGCAAGCTCCAGTTGATAGTGAGGCAGGGCCTCGACGCTAAAGCCACTGGCGCACCGCGCACGCGTGCGCGCAGTCAAAGCCGGTTGCCGTTTCGTCGAGCCCCTTGGACCTCGGAAGGTTCAGCGATGGTGGGAGCGAGCAACGCGAAAATCGAGTGCGTGCCGCAACCTCACTTTCGGGATTCACAACAGTAATGCCCCGCGATGCCGCGCGGCCGCTATTGGCCTCGACGTCGATAGCATTCCCGTCAGGCCAACTTCAATGGCACGAAAGCGCCATTATCACTCGTCCGACCACAATATGAGACCGCAGCCTGCTCCATCGGCTGGCACGCCATGGCGGCCCCCTTCAGCCCAGCGGCACGGCGACGAAGCGCAGATCCCCCTTGGCATCCTCGATGCGCAACAGCACGGCCTTGCGGCCCATTTTCTTGACCTTCTCGATGCTACGCGCGACATCTTCGGGCATGGCGACGGGCTCCTGCGCCGCTTCGACGATGACATCACCCGCCTTGAGGTTCTTGGCTGCGGCGGCACTCGCCGGATCGACATCGGTGACGATCACACCGGCCACCTTGCGGTCGATCTTGTATTTCTGGCGCAGCTCATCGGTCAGCGCTTGCAACGTCAATCCGAGCACAGGCTTTGCCGGCATCGGCTGGGCTTGCTCGTCGGGGCCATCGATGGCGGACTTCTCCTCGTCCATCAGCCGGCCGATTTCGACCATGACGGTACGCTTGGCTCCCTTGCGTACCAGCTCGACTTCGACCTTCTTGCCGATCGGCGTCTGCGCCACCAGCCGCGGCAGGCCGCGCATGGTCGCAATGTCGCGGCCGTCGAAGCGGACCACGACATCGCCAGCCTCGATGCCGGCTTTGGCCGCCGGACTGCCCTCCGTCACGGCCGCCACGAGAGCGCCGGTACCGGGCGCAACGCCGAGCGTCTCGGCAATGTCGTCCTCGAACGATTGCAGGTTGACGCCGAGCCATCCGCGCCGCGTCTCGCCGTACTGGCGCAATTGATCGAGCACGTTGACGGCGGTGTCGGAGGGAATGGCAAAGCCGATGCCGATCGAGCCGCCTGTCGGGGAGATGATCGCCGTGTTCACGCCGATGACCTCACCCTCCATGTTGAACAAGGGCCCGCCGGAGTTGCCGCGGTTGATAGCGGCGTCTGTCTGCAGATAGTCGTCATAGGGGCCGGAGTTGATGTCGCGCTGCTTGGCCGAGATGACACCGACCGTAAGCGATCCGCCTAGCCCGAACGGGTTGCCGATCGCCATCACCCAGTCGCCCACGCGCAGCTTG
>CAZLHQ010000005.1:0-53504 GCA_964559355.1 uncultured Hyphomicrobiaceae bacterium | reverse complement strand
GTTCGGCGACTTCACCGCGGTTGCCAGCACGTCTTTCCAGGTTGCGCGGGGTGAAATCTTCGGCCTGCTTGGTCCTAATGGTGCCGGCAAGACCACGACGTTCCGAATGCTTTGCGGCCTGCTGCCGGCCACCAGCGGTCATCTCGAAGTGGCAGGCCGCAATCTGCGCACTGCGCGTGCTGAAGCGCGCGGACGCATCGGCTATGTGGCCCAGAAATTCGCGCTCTACGGCAATCTGACCGTCCGCGAGAACCTGGAGTTCTTCGGTGGCGCCTATGGTCTGCGGGCAAAGGCGCTGCAAGAGCGCGTGACGGCCTCGCTCGATCAGTTCAACCTCGACCCGTCGGCTGAAAGCGGACATTTGCCCGCCGGCTACAAGCAGCGCCTCGCCATGGCGACAGGCCTCTTGCACAAGCCCGACATTCTGTTTCTGGACGAGCCGACCAGCGGCATCGACCCGCTCGCGCGCCGGGCCTTCTGGCGCACTATCACCGCGCTCGCCAAGTGTGGAGTGACGATCATCATCACCACCCACTTCATGGAGGAAGCGGAATACTGCGATCGCATTGCGATTCAGGATGCCGGACAGATGCTGGCGCTCGGCACCCCGCGTGCGGTCCGCGAACAGGCAGGCGGCGCGGACATGAACAGCGCCTTCATCGCCATCGTCGAGCAGGGGCGCGCCCGGCGCGCGGCGAAAGGAATGGCGGCATGACCACATCGAGTTTCGTCACCCGCCTCGTTGCATTGACGCGCAAGGAAACGCGGCAGATGGTGCGCGATCGCAGCAACCTGATCGTCGGGCTGCTGCTGCCGGTGGTGCTGATCTTGCTGTTCGGCTATGGCCTTTCCTTCGACGTGAAGAATGCCCGCGTGACCGTGGTGCTGGAGGATAGCTCGCCTAGCGCGCGCGAGGCCGTCGCAGGATTGCACGGCTCACCTTACCTGGCGCCGAGCTGGGTGACATCGATGGCGGAAGCCGAGCAAATGGTCCGCGCCGGTGAGACGGATGCCATCCTGCGTGTGCCAGGAGACTTCGACCGGCGGCGGGCGGCCGGCGAACCCCAGTTGCAATTGCTGCTCAACGGCGTCGATTCCACCAGTGCGTCGACGATCGAAGGCTATGTCAGCGCGGCGCTCGCTCTCCCGCTCCAGAAGCGGGCCGATCGCGCAGGCAACAAGCCGGCCGGCGCCGCAAGCGTCATGATCGTGCAGCGCATGTGGTTCAACGAAGCGGGCGAAAGCACATGGTATCTGGTGCCCGGGCTCGTTGTTCTGATCATGACGCTGATCGGAGCCTTCCTGACGTCGCTGCTGGTCGCGCGCGAATGGGAACGCGGCACGCTCGAATCGCTGTTCGTCACTCCCGTGCGGCCGCTGGAGCTGGTGCTGGCCAAGCTTGCGCCCTACCTCGTCGTCGGCGGCATTGACCTCGTGATGTGCCTGTTGGCGGCAAAGTATCTGTTCCAGGTGCCGATGCGCGGCTCGATGTGGATCATCATACTGGCCTCGCTTCTCTACCTGATGGTGTCGCTCGGCCTCGGTCTGCTGATTTCGGCAACGACGCGCAATCAATTCGCGGCGAGCCAGATGGCGCTGCTGACGAGTTTCATGCCTGCCATGATGCTTTCAGGCTTCGTGTTCGACCTGCGCAATGTGCCCTTTGTGATCCAGGTCGTCAGCCAGGTCCTGCCCGCGACGCACTTCATGGGACTTATCAAGACCCTGTTCATGGCCGGCGACTACTGGCCGGACATCCTGCGGAGCTGCACAATTCTCGCAGTATATGCTGCCGTCTTGATCGAGGTAACGCGCCGGTCACTCAGCAAGAACCTGGAGTGACACGATGCCGGCAGCGATCGACTATCTGGCGATGACCCTGGCCCTGTTCCGCAAGGAGCTGCTGGCGATACTCAAGGACCCGTCGAGCCGCGTGCTGCTGTTCGCGCCGGCCCTCATACAAGCCTTGTTGTTCGGCTATGGCGCGACCTACGACTTGACCCATGTGCCCTATGCCGTTCTCGACCAGAGCCGTGCGGCTTCCTCCACGCAGCTATTGGCGCGTCTCGACGGGACCGGGGTGTTCAAGCGCGTGTCAACGCTCAGCTCGTCCGATCAGATCGCAGAAGCGGTCGATAGCGGCGATGCGCTCGTGGTGCTTGCGTTTCCCTCCGACTTCGAAACGCGGCTTGCCTCCGGCCAGCAGGCGCCCTTGCAGGTCATCCTCGATGGGCGCAACTCTTCGACCGCGAGCCTGGCAGCAGCTTATGTCTCATCGATCGTTGCGTCCTACAATCAGTCGCTCGGAACGGCCCCGCCGCTGGCGATCGTGCGTCGCGCCTGGTTCAATCCCAACCTCGAATCGCGCTGGAACATTATGCCGGCCCTGATCGCTTCGCTCAGCTTAATCCAGACACTCATGCTGGCCGCGCTATCGGTGGCGCGCGAGCGCGAGCAGGGTACGTTCGACCAGTTGCTGGTGACGCCGCTTACGCCGCTGCAAATTCTGATCGGCAAGGCGTTGCCATCCATTCTGGTCGGGCTGATCCAATCGACGATCATTTTCCTCATCATCCTGTTCTGGTTCCAGGTGCCGATGAATGGTTCGGTCTGGCTGCTTTACCTGGGCCTCATCATCTTCACGACGGCGTCGGTTGGTATCGGCCTATCGATCTCGGCGGTGTCGCTCACCATGCAGCAGGCCATGCTCTACACCTTCATGCTGGTGATGCCGCTGATTCTGCTGTCGGGCCTGCTCACGCCGGTGCGCAACATGCCGGCCATTCTGCAGGTGGCCACCTATGCCAATCCGCTTCGCTTTGGCATCGATCTCGTGCGGCGCGTCTATCTCGAGGGCGCATCGCTGGGCGACATCGCCTTCGATTTCGTACCGCTATTGGCTGTCGCGGTGGTGACATTGCCGCTTGCTGCATGGCTCTTCCGCAACCGGCTGGCGTGAGCGCGCTCCATCCCGTCTGCGGCGCCTAATGGGCTCTCGCAGGGCGGCGCCCGCTCGACTTGCCCAGAATCCTTACGTCGCTGGCTGTCAGGCGCGGCTTCTTTTGTTTGCGTCGTTTCATTTCCGACAGAACTCGCTGCGCGTTGGCGACGCAATCTATGCCGTCGGGTCGCGCCTCGATCTCCTTGATGAGCGCGACGAGCTGCGTCTTGGTTTCGGCGAGCCGCGCCTGCATCGCCTCGATCTCCTTCACCTTGCGGCGCAGAGCGTCGATCAACTTGTCGTGCTCCCAATGCGCCAGATCCTGCGGCAGCAGCACGCGGATCTCGTCGAGGCTGAAGCCAGCCCTTTGCGCCGCCGAGATCAATTCGAGCATCAAAACCGCGTCCTGCGGGTAGGTCCGATAGCCGTTTGATCCGCGTTCGACGGTCTTCAACAGGCCGATGCTCTCATAGAAGCGGATGCGCGACGCCGCGAGCCCGCTGCGCTTGGCCAGTTCACCGATTTTCATGGCCCAATACTCCTCGAAATTTTCTCCTTGACCTTAAATTTAACTTGAAGGTTAGGGTTTGTCCAACTCAAACAGGAGATGCCTTGCCAACTCGCTCAGGAGATACCTGCAATGTCCCTATTTTCACCGCTGAAGCTTCCGTCCGGCGCCGTCATTGCGAACCGCATTGCCAAGGCGGCAATGGAAGAGAACATGGCAGACGACGATCACGCACCGTCCCAAGCTTTGCTGAACCTCTATCGCGCATGGGCCGAGGGCGAGGTGGGGCTGATCATCACCGGCAACGTGATGGTCGATGCGCGCGCCATGACCGGCGCTGGCGCCGTTGTGCTGGAAAACGACCGTCATCTCGATCGTTTCGAGGCTTGGGCCAAGGCAGGCCGTCTGCGCGGCGCGCAGCTGTGGATGCAGATCAATCATCCCGGTCGGCAAATGCCGGCAGGGCTTGGGCAGCAGTCACTCGCCCCTTCGGCGATTGGCCTCGATCTTGGGGCTCAGTCGAAGATGTTCGCCATGCCGCGAGAGATGACCGAGGCCGATATCGCCGATGTCGAGCGCCGGTTCGTCGCCACGGCACGTCTCGCCGAGCGGGCCGGTTTCACTGGCGTCGAGATCCACGCCGCTCACGGATACCTGCTCAGCCAGTTCCTCTCGCCGCTGTCGAACAAGCGGCAGGATCGGTGGGGCGGCAGTCTGGAAAATCGCGCGCGCTTGCTTCTCGACATCGTGCGTGGCGTGCGCGCTGCCGTCGCTCCGAGCTTCTCGGTCGCCGTCAAGCTGAACTCGGCAGACTTCCAGCGCGGTGGCTTCTCACCGGAAGACGCGCAGGCCGTGGTCCAGATGCTGGCGCCCCTCGGCGTCGATCTCGTCGAGCTCTCTGGTGGCAGCTACGAAGCGCCCGCCATGATGGGATCGACACGCGATGAACGTACGCTCGCCCGCGAAGCCTATTTCCTCGAATTCGCGCGAGACATCGCGGCGGTTGCGAGCATGCCGCTGATGATCACGGGCGGCATTCGTCGGCTTCAGGTCGCCGAGCAGGTGATCGACAGTGGCGTCGCCATGGTCGGTATCGCCACCGCGCTTGCCATCGAACCGAACCTGCCGCGCAACTGGCGGCTCGGACGGGCTGATGTGCCGATGCTGAGGCCGATCCGCTGGAAGAACAAGCCGCTCGCGTCCGTCGCGCACATGGCCGCCGTCAAATATCAGATGAACCGTCTCGCCAACCGGCAGCGCACGTCGCCAGGCATTTGGCCAGTCTGGGCGCTGATCGTATCGCAAGTCGATGGGACGCGCCGGGCTCGCCAGTATCGTAACTGGATCGGGGCGCAATCGTTGGCCGCCTAGAGCCTTATCGACTGGGTTGGAACCGGTTCCGGTTCCATCGCGGGCGTCTATCACATTCTCAAACAAGGGTTTAAAGCAGGCCACCCGGACACAAGTGATTCCATCAAGATCGAACCGGCTCTAGCGCAAATCGATTCCAGCGTCGCGACCACGTTCTCCGCTCTGTACTGCTCGCGCGCATCGACCGCATGCGCATAGCGCCTGTAGGTGTCGAGCGGTGTCAGAATTCGGATCTTGCCGCCCATCGCCAGCTGGTCGTGCACGAAGTCCATCGCTCACACGTCATGCACTCCGGTCTCCGGTGCGCATTGTCGCGCACCACTTCGAGGCGCGCCGCGGTCTGCGCGGTAAAGGCTGATGATGACGGCTGACCCGAATAGGTGGTCACTACCTATTCAGAAGTGTGTCGGCTTCGTGTATTTTATGAAAGTGGCAATTTCAATGAAAGTGGTGACGGCTTCACGCGATGACCGCTCATCACGGGCTGCGTGCGGCTGAGCGCGGGTCGACTGGCAGGATAGCGGTTGAAGCGTTCGAGTGGGCAAGGCGCATGCATGCGGCTTGCGATGGGGCTCGCGCAGGGCTTGGGGTGCGTCACAAGTTGCATGCATGGGCGTGCAGACCCAAGACTTGCTGAGGGAGGTCGAAGTGGCAGAACAATCCAGGCGTATAGCTTCCACGATCTCCAGTCTGCGAACGCTAGGTGCGTCCCTTTCCGCATCGGGCCTCGAGCTTGAAGGCGGTGGCCTGGGTGCTCCGGCGGGGTGGTTTCTCGGACCAAAGGCGGAGAACAAGGCGGTATTGCACGACCTTATTTCAAAGGTCATCGACGAACATTGCGATTTCAGAAGAGGCTACAAACCAGATGATCCAACGATCATCACGGATGAGGTCAAGGCAACTGCCGCTTACAAGAGTGCGATTGCGGAGCTTGAAAAAGGAGTCGCTGCACTCAACAAAGAGCTGAAGCGGTCTGCGCCGGTCTTCAGCATGCGATCGCACGGCCACATGCTGTGGGATCAGGTTCTGCCGGGTATGATCGGCTACTTCGCCGGCATGCTCTACAACCAGAATAACGTCGCTGCAGAAGCATCGCCGGTCACAACGTGGCTCGAGATCAAAGTGTCAGAGGATCTGTGCCGCATGCTCGGTTACGAGTTCCCGCCTGATGAGCAACTAGGTTCGGTGCGACCCTGGGGACATATCACCTGCGACGGATCTGTTGCCAATATCGAGGCCATGTGGGCGGCGCGTAATGCAAAGTTCTTTGCGCTTGCCGTCAGTGCGGCACTGAAGGCCGAAAAGAAGCTCGAGCGCGCAAGGGACATCAAGGTCCGGTCGCTCGATGGGACGATGGCCCGCCTCATTGATCTGGATACATGGCGGTTGCTCAATCTTCGCGTCGATGACGTCGTTCTATTGCCGCAGCAGATTTCGACGCTCGATGGCGAACTCGATGTCAATGACGTGACGGCGTTGCTCGGGCCTTATCTCATTCAGTACATCGGCATTTTGGATTTCTATCAGAAGTTCAAGCTTGGCAACATCGCCGCACCAATGGCGTTGGTTCCCTCGACGGCACACTATTCATGGCCAAAGTCGGGGACGCTGCTAGGGATTGGCCAGAGCAACATTGTTCCGGTGCATGTGGATCTGCGCGCGCGCATGCAAGTTTCTGATCTGGATGCCAAGCTCAGCGAATGCCTGGCACGACGCGTTCCCGTTATTGCCGTGGTTGCCGTCATTGGCAGCACGGAAGAAAGCTCGGTCGATCCATTGAATGAGATTTTGGCACTTCGCGAAGCTTACCGCGCCAGGGGGCTCGACTTCGTGGTGCATTGCGACGCGGCGTGGGGTGGCTACTTTGCCAGCATGCTCAAGGAGAAGGCCGGGGACATGCATACCATGGCGGCGGCTCCGGACTACCCAATGAGTGACTATGTGGTCCAGCAATATGCCGTGTTACCGCGGGCGGATTCGATTACGGTCGATCCTCACAAGGCAGGCTATGTTCCCTATCCGGCTGGCGCTTTGTGCTATCGGAATTCGGCGCTGCGAGACCTCATCTCACTTCGAGCGCCGGTGGTCTATCACAGCCAAATGGAACCGACGGTCGGAATCTATGGGATCGAAGGTTCCAAGCCGGGTGCGGCTGCGACCGCTGTCTATCTTGCCCACAGTGTGATTCGTCCAGACAAGCACGGATACGGCAAGATCCTTTCGCAATGTGTGTGGACGTCAAAGCGCATGTATTGCCGCTTGTTGACCATGGAAGATCGGGACCGCTGTCAGCCAAGCCGGTTCAAGGCGACCGTCTTTCAAATGCTGCCGGCGGAGTTCGACGGCGCGGGGCCTGACGAGATAAAGAGTCAGCGCGACATGGTCTCTGGCTTTGTCGACCTCACGAACGATGAACTTCTTGCTCGCCTCAAGAGTGATGCCGATGCAGAAAAGCTTTTCCGCGAAATCGGTTCCGATCAGGTCATCCTGACGTTTGCACTCAATTTCCGCGATCCCAAGACCGGCGCGTGGAATACGGACATCAAGAGGTGCAATGACTTCAATAATGAAATTTACGAGGCGTGTAGCATCGTAAGTCAGAATGAGAGCCTGGCGGATCTGGATCTCATCCTGACAGGTTCGGAGTTCGGCGCCAAATCCTACGGTGCCGATTTCGTCAAGCACTTCAGCAACCGGATCGGCCTTCAAAATCCCGATGCGGTACCGGTCGCGTTTCTCATCTCGACGACGATGAATCCCTGGACGACCGATACCGAGAACGGGGATTTCCTTGCCATCGTCGAGGATGCTCTGCGCTCAGCAGCAGAGACGTCTTATCAGAAGCTTCAATTGAAGTGGCGTGGTGGGGAGTGAGCGCGCGATGCAATTGGGAGGTACGTGATGAGTGAGGATCACGCATCGGGCGCTGCTGGCACCGCAAGCAACGAATCGGGCCCGGACACGCCGTCAAAGGTTCCGCCCGTCAAGGCGCAGGAGCCTTATGGGTCGTGGCGTTCGCCAATTACAGCGGACGTGTTGCTGCAGTCCGCGATCGGGCTCGGTGACGCGTATTTCGATGGTGGCGATATCGTCTGGCTTGAGGCGCGGCCCGAACAGCGCGGGCGCGGCGTCGTTGTCCGCTTGGCACTGGGTTCGTCGATGCCTGTCGACGTCACGCCGGCGTTCAAGGAAAACGAGCCCTACTTCGATGTGCGCACGTCGGTCTACTCCTACGGCGGTGGCGCGTGGCTGGTTGACAACGGTACGATCTACTTCTCCAATCGGTCGGATGGCCGCCTCTACCGGCAGGACCGCGGCAACTCCAATCCAGTTGCGCTCACGCCAGCGGGACAGCGCCCGTCTGGGACTGGGCCGCGGTATCTATATGCCGATGGCATCATCGACCAGCGCCGCAATCGATGGATAGGCGTGCGCGAAGACTGGTCCGGAGTTGTCGAAGGCGATCCCGACGAGAAGAAGCGCCAGCCGGTGCATGAGATCGTTGCCGTCGATCTGAACGCTCCTGATGCAGGTGCGAGGCTCGTGGCTGGAGAGGATTTTTATGCCGCGCCCCGGCTTTCACCCGACGGGAGATGGCTTGCTGTCGTTTCATGGAACCATCCCCAAATGCCATGGCAGGGGACGACGCTGAAGCTCGTCGAGCTGGATGGCGCGGGTGTGGTTTGTGCTTCGCCGGTGCTGGTCGCGGGAAGCCGTTCAATCTCGATCGACCAGCCACGATGGTCGCCCGACGGATCCGAACTCTGGTTTATTTCCGATGAGAGCGGGTGGTGGACTCTTTACCGCTATGTGATGGCGACTCGAAGTGCTGCTCAGGTGGTGGCACTGCAGGCAGAGTTCACGCAGCCGCAATGGACGCTGGCGGGGTCGAATTACGCATTCGGTCCGAACAACACTGTGGTCGCGGCGTATGGCCGGGACGGCCTGATGAAAATCGCGGCGATCGATCGCGACACCGGACGGCTGACCGACATCGATGTGCCTTACAGTGCGTTCTCTTCGGTGCGTGCGGACGAAAGCGGCAACGTGGTGTTCGTTGCGGGCAGTGCGTTGACGCCGCCCAGTGTCATCGCGCTTGATCTTTCTCGCGGATCACACCGGGTTCTCAAGACGTCCACCACTGTCGCAGACGAGGAGACTACTCGCCGTCACCTGTCGACCGCTGAGCCGGTCACCTTTCCCACGACCAATGGCCATCACGCCCATGCTCTTTTCTATCCGCCATTCAACGCTGATTTTGAAGGACCGGCGGGCGAGCTTCCTCCCGTAGTTGTGCTTTGCCATGGCGGGCCCACATCGCAGGCGCGCACCTCTCTGTCGCTCGGCATCCAATACTGGACGAGCCGGGGCATTGCGATCCTCGATATCAATCATCGCGGAAGCAGCGGCTACGGCAGAGCCTATCGTGACCTTCTGGAGAAGAATTGGGGCATCATCGAAGTCGAAGACTGTATCGCGGCTGTCAGGCACCTGGCGGGCCAGGGCCGCGTCGACCAACGACGGGCCGTCATAAAGGGTGGAAGTGCGGGTGGATTCACGACGCTCGCGGCCCTGACGTTCCACAATTTCTTCAAGGCCGGCAGCTGCCACTACGGGATTGGGAATTTAGAGACGCTGGCGCAGGAAACACACAAGTTCGAGTCGCATTATCTTGATTGGCTGATCGGGCCTTATCCTGAGCAGGCCGCCATCTATCGGGCGCGATCGCCAGCATTCCATGTCGATCGACTATCGACACCGGTGATCTTTTTTCACGGCGAGGATGATCCGGTGGTGCCCCCGAACCAGTCTTTGGAAATGGCAGAAAGCATCAAGGCCAAGGGCCTTGCGTTCGGTTGCCTTCTGTTCATGGGCGAGCAGCATGGCATCCGGGAGTTGGAAAACCAACGAAGGGTTATCGAGGCGGAACACGACTTCCTGAGCTTTGAAGTGTTCCGGACAAAGATGCTGCTGGGCCAACCCAAGGCATCGACGGTCTAGGCCAATGACAACCGTGCGGACGACGCTGGCATGGTTAAAACGGGAGTGGAGGACGTCCAATGGGTGGTGGTTGGTCTGCTGCACTGTCACAGTCAACACATGGTATGGGCGCGGCGCCCGGCCACGAGGCGCATCGGCCGGGTGATCCGTCTCGGAACGTGCGTGAATTCCACGCCAGTGCGCTTGTAGGGACTGAGACGCTGTTTGCTTCGCACCTGACCATGCTGCATCACGAGACGCACATGTATCAGCTGGTGATGCAGGTTTCGCTTCCCGAGCCCTGGAGGTCGACGTTCATTGAGGAGCGCCGCAAGAATCCAACCGACAGCTATTTCATTGCCAATGCTCTCAAAGACCCCAGCATCGGCAATAATGTCGAAGACCCGATGACGGTTGCTGAGATTGCATCACGTATGCGCACGAGCTTTGTCGGCAATATCTTTCGCGGTATTCCCAACCGCGACAAATATCAAAGCTGGCCGTGGCAAGGGGTGCGGCCCGTGCTCGCCAATGTCCCTGTCCATGTCGATCGCATCGTGCATTTCCATCCCTTCGCGTGGACGATGAGCTTTCCTGAAACCCTGGTCTATCTGCTGTTTGGGGCTGGTGCCGAAGCGCATATGGTCAACCTGCAGACGCGCATGCCCGATTATGACCATGTGCTTACGCTGTCGAAGAGGCCGGATTGGTTGCCGGAGGATCTGTTGCGGGCAGGCGCCATGGTCGATCTGGCGGAGTTGCCGCGGCTGGGGGAGGGCGACATCGCGAGCGGGGTGCGCTGCAAGAACCCGATTGCCGATGGGGACACGATCGACGTGCGCTATCGCTGCACCGGGCCCGGGCGGCCAGTTTCAATCGGCCATACCTCGTGGTTCTGCACCAAGCTTACGAATTATCCCGACCCATGTGACGGATGCGTAGGCAAATGCGGATCGGAGACGCCGACTGAATATATCTCGACAGCTTAGTCATGGTCCGTCATGATCGTTTGCATAGTCAAAATCATACGATCATCGCATGTCGGAACAAGTCAGTCAGGCACAGCCAGCCAACGAAGAGCTTTGGCGAACGGTCTTCGCTGTCGGGCATCCGCAGCTCAAGGCATTCCAGAACTTTCATCTGAAGTTGCCGTCACCGCCGCGATGCCGCATGTGCTACGCGCCATTCAAGGGCGTTGGCGGCCTTTACATGAGGCTACGCGGCAAGGGTCCGGCAAATCGCAATCCACGCTATTGCAGTGCTTGCGACAAATTCCTTCGCGCCTTTCCTGGCGGCGCCGAAGTCGAGATGTCCGTGATGTTCGTCGATATCCGTGGATCTGTCCCACTGGCAGCACGCATGGCACCAGCTGAGTTCAGTCGTTACCTGGAAGGGTTCTTCCGCTCGGCCACTCAAGCCTTAATCGATACCGATGGCTTCGTGATTGACTTCCGCGGTGATTGCGTTCTTGGCGTCTTTCCTCCTGGATTTTCTGGAGCGGATCATGCCAGCAAGGCCGTCGAGGCGGCGCATCACCTGCTGTTCGACCTCGTGCCGAAAGCTCCGGATGGTTCAGCCTTGCCGATTGGTGTCGGGGTACATTCAGGCTTGGTCTATATCGGGACTGTGAGCGGCGCCGAGGGTGGAATTCAGGACCTCACGATATTGGGCGACAATGTCAATATGGCTGCGAGGCTGTCCCAGGTTGCAGAACCCGGAGAAGCGCTGTTGAGCCAAGATGTATGGAAGGCCAGCGGCCATCACTTCGAGGGTGTTGAAAAGCGTCTGATCCACGTTGCGGGAAAGCCCGAGCCAGTTTCGGTCATGGTGATGAAGAAGGGTTAGGTCGTGTGGACTCGCAACCCCGGAGCCACAAGTGTTGCGAGGCTGACCCGAGCCCTGTCCCTCCACCAGTCAGTTGGTGCGTCCTGGTCGTATCACTGGCGATGACGCGGGGCAGATCAACTTGTTCAAGGTTTGCAATGTCCCAGCAGTGTCGAGCTGAACCTTGCGCTGCGCATTATTTATGTGGACCTTGTGCGCCCCTCTTCAATGACTCGAACCAAGCCGTTGTAATCGCATTCAAGAGCGCTACCTACGCGCTGGATCGCCCCATAGCGTTCGAGCGAGGAGAGCGCGGAGTTGACCGTCTGCCGGGTTGATCCAATCAGCAGTGCGAGTTCCCCCTGGCTCATTCCCAGCTCGAGTCGCACCCGCGGCGAACTTTGTGGCTCTTTGAATTTCAAGGTGTGGAGCAAGAAGCGCGCGACTCGAATTTCGATCTGATTGAGAACGACCCGTTCGACCTGTTCGCTGGTGTCGCGCAGCTTCCTGCACAACAGGAGTATGACGGCTTCGGCGAATTCGGGTGACGTTTTCACGAGCTCGCGGAGCACCGTGCGGTGGAGCGCAAGAACCTCAACCTTGGTCAGTGCGATTGCGTCCGCGGTGCGCTCGCCACCGTCCAATGTTGCAATCTCGCCGAAGATGTCGCCCTGTGAGGCGTGGGAAAATGCCAAGGATCGTCCATCGGCGGAGTCGATCGAGAGCCTTACCCGGCCATGGGTGACGAGGTAGACCTCGTTTCCAGTGTCGCCCTGAGCGAAGATGAGTTGGCCGGCCAAAAAGGACTTCGGGTGCATTTTCGCTTCGAGGTCATCAAGCTGATCCTGGCGCAGCGTCGTGAACATGGAATTGCGCGCCAGCATCTTGGAAATTTGTGACAACGTGATTTCTCCTTGCGACCGGTGCTGGGCGTCATAGTCGTCGTTGAGGCCGGCCGACACGGATGGGGTGGCGGTGGTTTTGGACGAAATTTATCCAAAGTGACTTACCCTGTCAGCGACGTGACAGCGCGCGAAGACAAGTTGCTCCAGACTGTCATTCGTTCAGCAGTTAATCTATCAAGCATAACATCCTAACAATCCGATCGTTTCCCTATTTCGGCGGACTGCCGAAATTAGGCGCGACATGCTGAGTTCGTGCCGTCTGTCGCTGCATCTGGCGGGGCCAATTGCAGCGGGGCCGAGGTGCTGCGCTTCCTAGCTTCCCCTCCCCCCGGGACGCCGTCCAGGGAAGCGCAGTGCCTCGGATAGCTACTGGAGGCTGTGACATGACGATCATAGCAATCGAGGGAGGCATCGGTGCGCTTGGTATTGAGATCGCGGTTCGACTAGCAGATCAGCTTAGGCTCGCGCTGTACGATGCCGGCGATTTGGAGAAGAGGCTTCTGACACGGCTCAATGAGGACCGCCCGCTCAATGGGGACAGCCCCTTGCCGGCAGAGCCTTGTGCGTGGCGAAGCGACTTGCACCTTGCGCTTCATGTCCCCACCAGTCGGTGGTGCCGGATGATTTCGAACGAGGTTCTCGAACTCTCTGCCTACGGTAATGTCGTGATCGAAGGCTGGGGAGCGGCAGCTCTTTTGAGCCGCTATCCACACACACGGCGTGTGAGAGTTACGGCAACGCTCGAAGATCGCTTGCGTCGGCTGACTGGCCTCTATGCTTCCGCCAGCCGCGCACAACTTTGCCAAGCTATCGAGAGTTCCGACGCAATCAACAAATTCTATCTGAATTGGTTCGGCGCTGGCGCAGATGACAGGACGTTTTTCAATCTGCAGGTCGACACCTCGGCTGCGTCCGTTGACGAATGCGTCGAGACGATCACTTCCTTCAACCCTTCAAGACGGAAAGCTGCGCAGGGATACTCGCGCGCAATCATCTCCGCTCTAGCGAAGATTGCGCCATCAGGACGCGCATAGTGCGAGCGGGACGCCAGTAGAGCGAATTCCACGAAACTGTAGGCAGCTCCCCTGTGATGAGGAGCAAGAGGTGCAATATGCGGATGGAGAAAGATATGGAGATCGACGCGCTAACAGTCCCTTCCGGTGAATTGGCGCTTCTCGAAGGAAAGGTTCGACGCGTCGCGGACGCAAATCAATTTACGACGACGAAGCCGGCCGGTGTTGTAAAAAGCATCGCGCATTCGCAATTCGATACAACCGCTCTGGCCGACTTCGCGGCAGAAAAGACCAAGCGGCTGACCGCGCGCCAGGGCGAAGTGTTCAATCTCGCAATGCAGGGATTAAAGACGAAGGAGATCGCTCGCGTCCTGAGCCTGAGCTACAGGACCGTCGAAACGCATCGTGCCCACATATTGCGCCGCCTTGGTTATTCGGCAGTTTTTGAGTTGTTGCAGGAGATGCTTGGTAGCAATCGGCGCTGATCGCGTGGTTGGCGGCAGGCCAGAGAGCCTACATGTTGCCGGCGGATACAAAGGGCGGCGATTTGGATTTTGGTGAAGACATTGTGCGCGTCGTGGCCGCCGTTGCTTGGCAATTGGCCACGGCGAGTGTGCGGTCCGTTCCGAGTTGCGTGGCCATAGGAGCAAATTGATATGTCGAACTCATTTGTGAAGATCAATTTCAGTCTCAGCGATGATGCAGCGCACGGCGATCAAACCCGGTTGCGTTCAATTGCGCGGGATATCCACGATAAGGGGCTGGTGGGGATGTCCATTGAAGGGTCTACGGGTATGGTTCCCGATGGTGTGGGTGGCCCGGTTCACAACGTGTTTCCACCGTCTCCGGCAACGGCTGGCCGGATCTACCTGCAGACCTACCTGGAAGACGCCGGAAGTGAGTCGCTTGCGCGGATTGCTCGTCCGGACCGTCCGGAACTCGTTCCAGATATGCGTCTGGTGAGCAACAACGAAGTGGCGCCGCTTGCCGCCCGATCTGTGGTCTTCGATCAGACATGGAAAGGCATTCCGATATTTGGCGGTCGCGTTTCTGTGGATGTCGAAGCCAACAGTCGGAGCCTCGTCAGCATTAATGGGCAGGTCGCATCGGCCCCCGATCAAGCCTCGGTTCCGAAGCTGTCAATCCAGAGCGCTGCTGCGCGTTTGTCGGAATGGGGAGGCGTACGCCAGCCTGAAGACATTCTTCCAAAGCTGACCTGGTTTCTTGCGGGTGACGAAAAGTGGCATCTGTGCTGGCACTACGAGGCTGTGCGCGTAACGCCTCCAGACGCAGTCGACGGTCATGATAATCACGATGTGGCAAGGCCTCGCTTCTGCTGCGGGCCAAGCCCGCGTTCGATTTCGTCATTGTTCGATGTGCTGATCGATTCCCACGATGGATCCATTGTCTACTATTTCGCGTCCACGCCGGGTATGATCCCCGTTTTGATGAACGGCCTCGACGTCAATGGACTTAGGCAGGAATTCTTTGGTGTGCAGACACCAACGGGCTTTGCGCTACATGACCCCGTGCGGAGCATCGTGACTTACGATTACGGTCTTCAAGACATTGATGCCAATCCGCAACCGAACATTCCAAATGATCCGATTGGCCATGGGTCGACAGATTTCGGGGCGCACTTTGCCGGTGCGGTCTCAGCACACCACAACGCAACGCAGGTTTTTGATTTCTACAACGACGTCCTGAAGCGGAATGGCGTCGACGACAATGGCATGCAACTCGTTTCCGTGGTCAATGTGTGGTCCAGTGACGGTGGCACACCGCCGGACGACTGGGTCAATGCCGTTTGGTGGCAAAACCGCATGTGGTACGGACAGGTCGCAGGTCGCAGCCTGGCGAGCCATCTGGACATCATCGGTCATGAGTTGACGCACGGCATTACCCAGAGTTCCTCGCAGTTGGTCTATCGCGATCTTCCCGGAGCGCTCAACGAGAGCTACTCCGATATTTTCGGCATCATCATCGCCAATTGGTATCCGAACAGGCCTGAGCCAATTGCGAATTGGAATTGGAAGCTCGGGCAGGGTCTTGGCTCTTCTGGCGGACCCATTCGCGATTTTTCTGATCCGACATCAGCAGGTCAGCCCGATCACTTCAGCCAATATGTTCCGCTGCCCCAAAGGCAGGACAATGGTGGCGTGCATATCTACAGCGGGATTCACAACAAGGCGGTCTATCACCTTCTCACGGGAACCGACGCGGCTGGTAACGCAACGTTTCCGGTGCGCGATGCAGCCCTGCTCCTCTACCTAACCCTGACTCGTCTGACGCGCATGTCGGACTTCCGTGATAGCCGTAAGACGTTAGAGAGCGTTACGCGCGCCTTTTATGTCGGTGATCCTGCGACCCGCGCAGTCCGGCTCAATGCAATTGCCGTCGCGTTCGGCAAGGTTGGCCTCTGAGGTCGAATGGTTCGCGAAAATTCGGGTCCGTCGCCATCGGGTCCGAGCCTTCAGGCGATTGCCATGCAGTAAGGCCATTCCTGACCAAGCGTCATCCGAATCGGAGTTTGATCGGGATGCGACCACGATCGTCAATTGACCAGCGAGCGGGAGATCAAAATGACGCAGGTCAAAAATGCACTACCAGCCGCAGGCGTCGGTTCCGACCTCGGTTTCCGACCATCAGACAGGCACCGGCGGAGTGAACCCTTCTGGCTGATTGTCTAACGATGCACGCGATGCGGGTTCGTGCCGCCAACCTGCAAGCGCAACTCACGGCCGGGAAGGGATCTGCAGGAATTCAGTTTGCTTCGCCATGAGCTAACTACGCCCGTTGGGACACCTCCACGGGTAGCCCTGCGGCCCTCCACTCCGGCAGGCCGTCCTCAAGCCGGCGCACCGTGTAGCCCTTCTTCCTCAGGATGGCGACCGTCTCGAACGAGAGAACGCAGTAAGGGCCGCGACAGTAGGCGACGATCTCTTTGTCTGGATCGAGTGCCGAAAGCTTCTTCTTCAGCCTGTCGAGCGGGATGTTGATGGCGCCTGGCAGGTGCCCCAAGGCAAACTCGTCCTCTGGCCTGACGTCGAGCAGCTGCACCTCGCCTTTTTTCATGCGGGCCAGCAACTGGGACCGGGAGACGGGCTCCATGTCGTCCCGGCTCTGGAAATAGTCCTGAACGATTCTGCCGACCTCGGCCACGTGGCGCTCGCCGATACGGGTGAGTGCGGCGATGAGATCGAGCGCGGCCGCATCGGACAATCGATAATAAACGAACTTGCCGTCGCGCCGTGACTCGATAAGCCCCGCGCGCCGCATCTGCTGCAAGTGCTGCGAGGCGTTTGCGATCGAGAGACCTGCACGGGTCGCCAGTGTCTCGACGCTCCGTTCCCCTTGCGCCAGAGCCTCGAGCAGCTCCAGGCGGTGCTCGTGCGCGACTGCCTTGGCGACGGCGGCGAACTGGCGAAACAACAGCCGCTTGGGGCTCTCGCTTGACATGTCCTGGGGTTCCCATTAAAACATTCAAACAAATAATTGAATGTAGTCGTGTCTGTCAAGCAGCGGGATTTCTGGGCTCTGTTGACATAGTGGTGATGGTTCATTCCATGAGGCGTGTCATGAACCGCATCGTTGCCATCGCAGTCGCGGCCGCCGTTGCGTCAGTGCTTCCCGCCACCGCCCAACAGAATTGGGGACAGGGGCGTATGCACGAGTGGATGGGTTGGGGATCGGGGTGGGGCGGCATGAGTTTTGGCCCGCTGGTGATGATCGCATGGCTGGCGGTGCTCGTGGCCGTGGTCGTGTTGATCGTGCGTTGGCTGGGCGGTGTGGGTGCAGGTGGCGCGGAGTCGGATCGGTCAGCGCGCGACATCCTCGATGAGCGCTATGCGCGCGGCGAGATCGATCGCGAGGAGTATCAGCGCCGGCGTCAGGACATCGAAGTCCGTTGATCGGCAGCGGCACAGGGAGTGTTGATTTCATGTCGGACTTTCTTCTCGCCCACGAGACGGTGGTGCGGCTTGGCGTTTTCGCCGGCATCTTTGCGGTGATGGCGCTTCTGGAGCTGATGGCGCCCCGTCGGCAGCAGACCGTGTCGCGCGTAAAGCGATGGCCGGGCAACCTCGGCATCGTCGTGCTCAACACGCTTCTGACGCGACTGGTGTTCCCGATGACCGCGGTAGCGTTGGCGGCGCTCGGCGAGGCGAAGGGATGGGGGCTGTTCCACGCGATTGGGACGCCGGCCTGGCTGGCGATCTTGTTGGGCGTCGTCCTGCTCGATCTCGCGATCTATCTGCAGCACGTACTGGTTCACGCAGTGCCGGCGCTGTGGCGTCTGCATCGCATGCATCACGCCGACCTCGAGTTCGACGTTACGACGGGCGCGCGCTTCCACCCCATCGAGATCCTGCTGTCCATGGTGCTGAAGCTGATGGTGATCGCGGCGTTGGGGCCGCCAGCCGTGGCGGTGCTCTTATTCGAGATACTGCTCAACGCGACGGCCATGTTCAATCACTCCAACGTGCGCGTCCCCGATCGCCTCGACCGTGTGCTGCGATTGATCGTAGTCACGCCCGATATGCATCGTGTCCATCATTCCATCGTTCCCAGAGAGACGAACGCGAACTTCGGCTTCAATCTGCCCTGGTGGGACAGGTTGTTCGGCACCTATCGCGCCGAGCCAGCCGCCGGACAGTTGGGAATGACGATCGGCACCGAACAATTTCGTGACGTGAGCGAGCAGCGCCTCGACCGCATGCTGACGCAGCCGTTCCGCGAGGGTGATCGCAACTATGCCATTGGCCAGCGGGAGTCTGCAGAATGACGCTCGCGGCAGCCGTAATCTATGGCCTGCTGGCTCTCGGCGTGCTGGCGGCCATCGCCTCCGTGGTGCGGCTCGTCAGCCGGCTCTGTAGCAACACACCACTTCGCTGGATCGAAGTCTCTGAGCTGGCGCGGTTACTCGCTGACAAGGACCGCGTCGCCATCATCGACGTGCGCTCACCAAACGACTTCAACGGGCCGCTGGGACACATCGCTGGCGCCCGCAACCTGCCGCTAGCCGAGGTCCAGCCGCGCCTGTCCGAGATCGCCCCCCTCAAGTGTGAGCCGGTCGTGCTCGTCTGTCGCACGCACAAGATGTCGGCCAACGCGGCCGCGCAGCTTGAGGCAGCAGGATTCCCGAACGTGCGTGTAGTGCGTGGCGGCATGGTGCAATGGAACGAACAAGGCTTGCCGGTCGACGATCGGTGCAAGCAACAGGAAGTATGAGGAGGCAAGCATGAAAGTGCTGTTCATCATCAACGATCCGCCCTATGGCACAGAGCGAGTCTACAACGGATTGCGCCTTTCGCATGCGCTGGCAAAAAGCGATGCCGATGTCGAAGTCACCGTCTTCCTTATGGCCGACGCCGTGCTTGCGGCCAAGTCTGGGCAGAAGACGCCCGACGGCTTCTACAACGTCGAGCGCATGCTGAAGCGCGTGGTTGCCGGCAAGGGTAGGGTCTTGCTGTGCGGCACATGCATGGACGCGCGCGGCATCGCCGAAACCGAGATCATGGAAGGCGCGCGGCGTAGCACGATGGACGAGCTGGCGGCAGCCGCCATCGCGGCTGACAAAGTGCTGGTGTTCTGAAATGCGTTGCATCGAATGCGATGACAGCGCCAGCACGCTGATGTTATTCCCGATCACAACGTCGGTCCTTGCCGCAATGCCCGCCACATCAACGGCTGATGTGTGTCGCGGCCGGCAAACGCCTGCTTCGTGCCCCAATGGCCTGCCGCAAACTCGGAACGGTTCAGACCGCTGTTGACGGCTGCGGACCAAATGGGTGTGCCTTAGGGAACAGCGCGCGACCTGTGATGGGCGCAGGGTACAGGCCATCGGCATCGATAACGATTCCGATGCAAGCAGTGACCCGCAAACCTCATAGGAGCAACACATGGTCAGCAACTCGAACAAAGAATCGGAAATTGTTGAAATTCGCGCGTTGTCGGACGAGGAGATCGAGGCCATCACCGGCGCCGGCCTCTTCTCCAGCATTTGGAATGGCCTCAAGGCGATTGGCGGTGCCATCGTCGACGCGGCAAAATTCATCTTCAGCGGCTTTCAGAGCCCGCCCGGCCAGAATCCGTTTCCAAGCCCCTTCAATCGTCCGCCGTATCCGCTGTGATTGGATCGCGGACTCATCGCATCGCATAACAGTAGCTTGACTTTGTTCTCCACCGACGAGTGCTTGCAGCGGGCCTCAGCAGCGCGTTGCAAGCACGCGTTTTTGCATGTCGACACGTTTCGTGCTGTCGCTGCGTTCAATCGAAAAGTTTCTCCTCTGTTGGTCGCGCCGCTTCCCGACGCGAAAAATTCAGCGACACCTGTTTCATCTGGAACAGCAGCGACTGCCGGCGCCCGGCAATCTCATCGAGGCGGCTTGGATGGTCCACCGCTCAATCGCAGCAGACGCGCTGCGCAATTCTGGAGATCGCACATGTCGAAATCTGTATCGCACGATGAAGTGGCTGTTCGCGAACTGCGGGCCGATGAAGTGGAAGCTGTGACCGGCGCTATCCTTGGTGGCTGCATCCGTCTGCCGACGATCAGCGCCAATCTTCCCCAAGAGCCCGCGCCTTTCGTCGACCAGTTCGCCAAGAGGCTACCGAGCTGGGTGCGCCCGCTCTGATTTGCGAATGGCACCTATTGAACGGCAAAGAGCCGGCGTCGGGGCGCCGGCTCTTTGCTCAGGCGCCAACCGATCATTGCTCGACGGCCTGAGGCTGTCGCACGATTGAACATGGCGTCGGATTTCGGCCCCCGTCGACACCATGCCGCCCAGCGACGAGCGGCTCGTGGTCTCCAAATGTCTCGCCGGCAAGATGGCTCTTGACACCGATAGAGCCGCCGATCACGGTCAAAACAGGCCAAGGTGCCGCATCATGCACGTCTACTTGCGTGGGGATATTCTGCAAAGGCTTCGATTGATTTCGGGGCTGATTCTATTTGTATTCGCCGGCACGCATTTTCTCAATCACGGCCTCGGTCTCGTCGGCCTTGAAGTCATGCATCGCGCGCAGGACCTGCGGACATCTATCACCCGCTCGGTGCCTGGCTCGATCGTTCTTTTGTCGGCCCTCCTCATCCATATGGCGCTCGGCCTCTACAAGACGGCGCGACGCAGCACATGGCGCATGCCATGGTGGGAGCTCGCGCAGATCGCCACAGGACTTGCGATCCCATTTCTGCTGCTGCCGCACGTCGTCAACACACGTATTGCCCATACCTTGTTTGGCGTGAGCGACAGCTACCTCTACGAACTCACGCGGCTTTGGCCGGACAGCGCCTGGCAGCAAAGCACTCTGCTGCTTCTGGTCTGGGTTCACGGCTGCATCGGATTGCACCACTGGCTGAGGCTGTCGGATCGCTACAAGAGCGCAAAGCCCGTGGTTCTTGTCATCGCGGTCGCGGTGCCGGTTCTCGCCCTGGCCGGCTTCGCCGTCTCCGGCCAAACAGTGTCTGGCATCATGAGCGATGCGGAGGCCCTCGCCGCGCTCAAGGAGAGATCGCACTGGCCTGATGGCGTCGAAAGCGCGGCCTTGGCGCAGTGGCGCAATGGCGTGCGAACAGTCTTTGGTGCGCTGGCATTGACAGCTGTTGTGATGCTGGTCTTGCGCGCGAGATCGCACGGGCATGCCGGCGGTGACCAGCACGTCATCTATTCGGGTGGTCCAACGGTCCGATTCGAGCCGGGCCAAACGTTGCTTGATGTGAGCCGCATCGCAGGCGTGCCGCACGCTTCGGTATGTGGTGGCCGGGCAAGGTGCACGACCTGTCGCGTGCGCATCGAATCCGGGCTCGATAGTCTGCCCCTACCAGAAGGGGCCGAAGCCGCCACGCTCAAGGCCATCGATGCGCCAAGCAATGTGCGATTGGCCTGTCAGGTTCGCCCGTCCCGTTCGATCACGGTCTCGCTGGTCAGTGCGCCCGGTACTCCCGGTCCAGTGCAGCTGGAATTCGGCGAGGTGAAAGCAGCGGTTGCGGCTCACGCCAGGGCGCAGCTGACGGGCCAATTCGTCGAAAGCGAAAGTTCTGATCCAACGGCATTGGCCGATTGGTTTCAACGCAAGCTGGGGCACGTTGTGGCCATGCCAGAGGTCGCAACGCACGTCGCCAAGCTCAGTGGCGGCCGTATTGACTATCTAGAAAGCCAACGCGTCGCGGCTGCGGTCTATGTCGGCGGTGATGAGATCGTCAGCGTTTTCATCACGCCGCGCGACGGTGCGGCGCAGATGATCCGCGCAAGACGCAACAAATATCGCGTTGTGGGATGGTCCGATGAACGCGCGCACTACGTCGCTGTGACCTCCTCTGCGAAAATTGACCTCGAACAATTCGCTTCTGGACACGACGGCAGCTCAGCGGAGCAGCAAACAGCGGAGGTCTCGTGATGATCGACGCTTGTAACCTGGGGAACGGTGCGCGCCCTGGGATCGCGGCATACTTTTCGGAAGAATATTTTCAGGCTCAGAACGCACGGCGGCGCTGGCGTCGCGTGGGTTGCCGGATCAGATGGAGGATCCAATGAGTGAGCTGTTTCGGCGGGAGGCGGTACAAAACGCGACAAAGCGGCTGGAAGGAGCCGTGGTCCTCGCGACCCCGCTTTCTCTCAGAACTCTCGGAGTATTCCTTGCCGCAATCATTTTCGGGGTCAGTGCATTCGCGGCGAGGGCGACCTACGCGCGAAAAGCTACCGTCATTGGCTATCTCGTTCCCGACCAGGGCATGATCCGGGCGACGACGCAAGCGGCGGGCACGTTGCAGAGCGTCATGGTGCGGGAGGGCGCCATCGTCGAGATCGGGCAGCGCATCGCGGTCCTCAACCTGGCCACGGAGACGGCCGCGGGCAACGTGGGGGACGTTGTCTCGGCGGGTCTTGCAACAGAATCACGCGCAGCGCGCGTCAAAGCCGAAGCCCGTCTGGCCCAGCTCGAAGTCGAACGGGAGCAGACCAACAATCGGTTGTCGAGGGCGGAAGCCGAGTTGGCTCAAGTTGAATCGCAGATCGATCTTCAGAAACAAAGAGTGGATCTGGCGCGCGCCGAGCTGGAGCGGGGCAAGGAGATTGCGAAGAAGGGCTACCTGGCACGTCGCGAAGTCGATGCTCGGCGCGTGGCGATGCTCGGCGCCGAGCAGGAACTTGCAGCGCTCATGCGCCAGAAGGCGACGTCTGAGCGCGACATCGCGGATATCCGCGCGCGGCTCGCGTCCATTCCTCTGGAAATCAATGCGGCCCGTTCCGAAGCGCAAACCGCCGAAGCCAACCTTTCTCAGCGTCGCGCCGAGTTGGAGGCGAGGCGACTTCAATTCGTCACTGCACCAGTCGGTGGCCGCGTTGCGGCGCTGCCGGTCACGACGGGGCAATCGATAACGGCGGGTTCGACGGTGGCGGTCATCGTCCCGACGGGTGGCAAGATCGAGGCGGAGCTGCTGGCGCCGTCACGCTCCATCGGCTTCGTGAAGCCCGGCCAGGATGTGGCCTTGAGCTTGCAGGCCTTTCCTTACCAACGATTCGGCACGGTAGCGGGTACGGTGCGGACGGTTTCGAGCACCGTGATCAGCCCCGGCGAAGTTGGGCTTCAGGGACTGAGTGTGCAGGAACCTGTGTTCAGGATTCGTGTCGCGCTCGCGCAGGACTCCATGCAGGCCTACTCGCAAACGATTCCATTTCAACCGGGCATGCTCGTTTCGGCGGAAATCGTTTTTGATCGTCGCAGTCTCTTGGAGTGGCTGTTTGATCCGATTTATGCAGTGGGGCGACGCGCATGAGTGTAGTCGACGAGATCGGGCTCAATGGCCGCAAATTGCCGGTGATCACCGCGTCGGAGGCTGCCGAATGCGGCCTTGCCTGCATGGCGATGATCGCCAGCTATCACGGACATGATGTCGATCTCAACGGCTTGCGTCAGCGCTATGCACTTTCTCTTGCGGGGGCATCGCTCAAGAGCCTGATGGGCATCGCCGATCAGCTCGGGTTCTCGACGCGGGCGCTGAAGGTCGAGATGTCGGCGCTCGACAAGATCCACCTGCCGGCGATCGCACATTGGGACCTCAACCACTTCGTCGTGTTGAAGTCGGTGGGACGGCAACGCATCACCATTCACGATCCTGCCGTCGGGGTGCGTGTTTTCGACAGAGACGAATTCTCGAAGCACTACACGGGCGTTGTCCTGGAACTTGCCCGCTCGGAAAGTTTCGAGCCGATATCGGCGCGGACGCCGATGAAGCTTTCGATGCTGTGGTCGCGTATCTCGGGTTGGGCAAGCGCAGTCTTAAGCGTTGTGGTTCTCTCGCTCGCCCTGCAGGTCGCTGCATTCGTGGCCCCACTGCAGATGCAACTAGTGGTCGATCAGGCGCTCGCCCAGGCAGACCGTGACCTGTTGCTGGTCATCGCACTGGGATTCGGCGCCTTGGTCGTCATCCAGGCGTCCATCGAAGCGCTTCGCAGTTGGGCACTTCGTGTCTTTGGCCATCTGCTGAGCTACCAGATTACCGGCAACCTCGTCCGTCATCTTCTGCGCCTGCCGAGCGACTATTTCGAGAAGCGGCATGTCGGCGACATCATCTCGCGCTTAGGCTCGGTCAAGCCGATCCAGGATGCGATCACGCAAGGAGTCATCAGTACCGTCATCGATGGGTTGATGGCGTGTGTGGCGGCGGTCATCCTCTTCTATTATTCGACGACGCTGGCGATGATTGTCATCGCGGCGGTGCTGATCAACCTGGTGCTGGCGGTCGCGCTCGTGCCGCGCATGAAGCAACGGATGGAGGAGGAGATCCTTGCCGATGCGAAGGAACAGACGCACCTGATGGAGACAGTGCGCGCAGCAACTACCTTGAAGCTGCTCGGCCGCGAGACGGTGCGTGAAGGCGGCTGGCGCAACCTGCACGCGGAGACGACAAACGCCAGCATCGGTGTTGCCAAATTCCAGATTTCTCTCGGGTTCATCCAGAGTGTCGTGACCGGGTTGCAGACCGTGCTCGTCATATACGTTGCGGGCAGTCACATCCTTGCCGGGCAGGGATTTTCAGTCGGAATGCTGTTCGCGTTCTTGTCGTATCGCCAGACCTTCACCGATCGGGCCATGGCGCTCGTCAGTCAGATGATGCAGTTCCGATTCCTGCGACTGCACCTCGACCGCCTGTCGGATATCGTCCTCACGCCTGCCGAGTCGCTCGATCAAGGACTGGGGCTTATTCAGACCCACGGCCACATGCGGCTGAAGAATGTATCGTTCCGGTACGGCACCACCGATCCGCTGGTGCTGGAGGATGTCAATCTCGAGATTGAGCCCGGAGATTACGTTGCGATCCAGGGCCCGTCCGGCGGTGGCAAGACGACACTGTTGAAGCTGCTGCTCGGACTCAACGTGCCGACCGAGGGATCGATCGAGCTCGACGGCCACCGAGCCACGTCCGAGCGGTGGCGCGCGTGGCGCAACGATATCGGCGTCGTTGCGCAAGACGACCGTTTGCTGTCGGGCACGCTCGCCGACAACATCGCCGGCTTCGACCCGGACCTCGACATGCAGCGCGTCATCAGCGCCGCCGTTGCCGCCCAGGTGCATGCCGATATCATGCGCACGCCGATGCAATACCTCACACTGGTCGGGGACATGGGCTCGACATTGTCGGGTGGTCAACGCCAACGCGTGTTGCTTGCGCGCGCGCTTTATCGGAATCCGAAGATTCTCATACTCGATGAAGGCACTGCCAACCTCGATGAGCACAACGAAGCCGTGATTGCCGATCTCATCGACCAGATGTCGATCACGCGGATCGTGGTTGCGCACCGCCCAGCCCTGCTTCGGCGTGCGAAGCGCGTTTATGCCGTTGGCGACCGCGGCCTCAAACCGGTCGATCGTGGCACGTCGGCCGAGCGGCTTGTTCCTCATGCTGCCGAGACCGCGGCGCTGGCAACGTAAAACACGGCCGCACTGGCATCGCTACTCTTAGTGTCGTGGGGTGCGTGGGATGCGCGTCGAGCCTCGCCAACTGCACACCGCAGGCGTTCGCGATTGCCTCGTCGGTTCTTGCTGCAACGCCGGCAACGGCAGAACATCAACCAAGGAGCACCCCTTTGAGCCGATGAGAGCTGGGCTTCAGGTCGCAGCGTACGCCACTTCGACAGCGGCTATACTTTCATCAAGGCGGCAAAGGCCGTCGCACGAGGGGTGCGCGGACCGGTATCGTGCCATGATCGAGCGCAATTTGTCGCGACGAAACATGCGCGCCCCATAGCAACCCCATTTGCTCCCGTGCCGCTGACCGAGTAAGCACGGAGCCGTCTAGAGCCTGATCGACAGAGATGGAAGCATGGCTGCTTCCATCGAAGGCGTGAATCAGACTCTCAAACAACGAGATAGGAGCAGGTCACAATCTTCAGACGTGATTCAATCTAAATCGGACCTGCACTACGTCGCCCTCCACTCACTTGCTACTCGCGCGGTCAATTGATGGATACGAGCAACGATAAAAAAGCCTGGAAGCGCAGTTGGGCGATTGGCGTGGGATTTGCGGTCGCCTATGCCATTGCGTTCGTGGCGGCGCGGCCGCACGCGAGTGGAGCGGGCGTATTCTATCCCTGGAATGCAGCGGCCGCACTTAACCTTGCATTGATGGCAAGGTTGGGACTTGGCTGGCTTCCTGTCGTGTTTGGAGTATCGCTCACCGTTGGCATTGTTCTCGGCGGACCCGAGGCCGGCATGGCCGTCGCGGTATCGGGAGCGGTTGCAGAGGCCGCTGGATGTGGTCTTGCCGCCGCTATGTTGCGCCGGCCGGCGGGCGTCATGGCGCCTCTGACACGCGTCCGCGCCACCGTTCGATTTTTCATTGCTGTGGCGATTGCCGCAGGTACAGCAGCCATGGCTCCAGCGATCATGTTCTATGCGTTTGGCGCGGGCGGATGGTCAGGGGCTGCGGAGCAGACAAGCCATGGTATCCTTCGCATGGGTGCAGCGCTGCTGCTTGTCGCCCCTCTGCTCCTTGTTCTGGGCGGCCAACATTTCTCGATACCCGATCAGCCGCAGCTGGCTATCGAAACTGCGTTGCAGGTCGTCGCGCTGGCAGTCATTTCCGCGGAAGTGTTCGTGCGTTTCGTCAACGAGGAAATCCACTTCTTCTATCTGCTGTTCCTGCCGTTCGGCTGGATAACCGTGCGGCACGGGTTGCGAGGCGCTGTCCTGGCGCTTGCCGCCGTCTACGCGGCGCCCCTCGTGTCCGACTGGTTCGTGCCACATAAAGAGCAAGCGATTCTCGAGCTGCAGATCAGGCTGATCGTGCTCGGCATTACCATGCTGCTGCTCGGAGCGGTGGTGAGCGAGCGCCGTCAGACGCAAACGCGCATGCTGGCGCGGCAGGCGGAACTTGCGCATGTGCAGCGGCTCAATGTCGGCTGGGAGATGGCGTCAGCGATGGCCCATGAGATCAACCAGCCGTTGACTGCGGCAATGAACTATACCCAAGCCGCATTGCGCATGATGAATTCCAAGACGGCTGATCTCAAGCGCACCGCGCAGGTGATGCACAAGAGTCTCGACCAGATCGAGCGCGTCGGACAGATCGTGCATGGGCTGCGCGACTTTATGAACAAGGGTGAGCTGCGACTGTCCCAAACAGAGATCGGCGACACGGTCGAAGATGCACTGCGTTTGGTATCGCCCGAGGCCAATGCGGCCGGCATAACCCTGCACGCTGGCGATCATTCATCACTGCCGATGGTCATGGCCGATAAGACGCAGCTGGTGCAGATCCTGGTCAATCTTCTGCGGAACGCGATCCAGGCGCTGTCATCCTCGCGCACGACAAACGGGCTGGTGAACATCAAGGGCAAGGTCGTCGATCGCACGATCGATATCTGCATCAGCGACAACGGTCCGGGAATCGACGAAAAGATAAAATCTCGCCTGTTCGAGCCGTTCGTTACGACAAAGGAGAGTGGCATGGGGCTCGGCCTGTCGATCAGCAAATCGATCGCCGAAGCCCATCACGGCCGCCTGACCGTCGAAAGCCCAGCCACAGGCGGAACGGCATTTCATATCGTGTTGCCGATTGCCGAGAAGGGGCTGCTCAATGACTGATGCGCCGGTCTTCGTCATTGACGATAGCGAGGACGTGCGGGATTCGCTTGCTGTGCTGCTTCAGTCGGCCGGCTATCGGGTTCGCACGTTTGCTTCAGCTCTCGAGTTCCTGGGGCAGGTGGCTCCCGGTTGGCGTGGTTGCATCATTGCCGATGTGCGCATGCCGGGGATGACCGGCATCGAGCTGCTCAACGAGCTGGCCGTGCGCACCATACGGTTGCCGGTCATCGTCATCACGGCGCACGCGGATGTGCCGATGGCCGTTGCCGCGCTCAAGGCAGGCGCCGTCGACTTTATCGAAAAGCCCTTTCGTGATGAGCTGCTGCTGTCCAGCATGAAAGCGGCGTTTGCCAGTCCCATCGACGAGGCTGACGATGCAGGGTCGAGCGGCCCCAGCGGGCGCTTGCGCTCGTTGAGCGAACGCGAGCGTGAGGTCATGCTTCTGTTGGTCGCGGGCCACCCCAACAAGATCGTGGCAGAACGGTTGGGCATCTCCACGCGAACCGTCGAGGTGCACCGCGCCCATATCATGGAAAAGACCGGCGCCAAGAGCATTGCGGATATCGTTCGTCTCGCTTGCCTCTACGATCGGGACAATCAAGAACAAAAATAGAACCGCCGGCTAAGTAGTCTCCACAATAGCTGACGCGCCGTTATTCGCGTATTCGCAGCTTCAGATATTCGAGCGGCAGCGACGCTGAGAGCCTTCGCCATGGCAGCAAGCGTGCTGCTGCGTTCTCGGGTCAGTTGGAGCCGTGGCCGTGCCTAGATACCGTCGAATCCTCTCGATTGTGGATGCTTCCGAAGCGTCCAGCGATGTGGTCGCCCGTACCGCTTTGCTCGGCAAGAATCTTGGCGCCACGATAGCGCTGGCGACGATCTCGGAAAAATCTGCCACCGCCGATCAGAGCATCCAGGCGCGCTTTGCCTCGATCGGTAATGCCACGCAGCGAGCTGAAACCCTTGCGGGCAAGGCTGGATTGCAAAATGCGGAGGTGCTCGTCAGCGAACGCGACAGGCATGCGCTGGCGGCCGTCGTCGCGTCGTGGAGCCCGGACTTGCTTATCGTCGGGTCGCCAGCACCTGGCGGACTGGTTGGCTGGCTCGACGTTCTGCGCACCCTGCAAGGCCAGGGTGAAGCGGTGGACATTCTGATGGTCGAACCCAGGAAGACGGGGCTCGGTCGTCGGCTCGCCGCCGCCTTATCAGGGCTCTTCTGATGACATTGCAAATACCGGAAGGGTCGCATCAACCAGTGCGCCCGGTGGAGGAATTGACTATGGCCGCCAATGCAGAGGCGATTCCAGGCAACCTGAGCGACGACAGTGCGCGTGTATCAGCGCCTGTACACGCGAGTATTGGTGCACGTTTCGAAGCATTCATGCAGCGATTAGACGGCTGGGCGCAGCGCGTACCCTGGCGGGCCCGAACGATCTTTCTCGGCAGCTTCGCCTTGAATGTCATTCTCGCAATTGCGCTTCTGTCGGCACTGGGGCTGCTGCCGAAGCCCGATGCGCACTTTGCCTTCAACTCTGCAACGTGGCCATGGTGGGTGTGGTCTGCGCTGCTGTTTCTCGCGACTTTCACGCTCGGTACCGTGGCCGTGCTCGGCGGGATCGGCGGCGGAGTGCTTTTCGTGCCGATCGTCGGCGGCTTCTTCCCGTTCCATGTGGATTTCGTGCGCGGTGCGGGGCTCCTCGTGGCGTTGGCGGGATCACTGGCCGCAGGACCGGCCTTGTTGCGCGCGGGAATGGCGAGCCTGAAGCTGGCACTGCCGATGGCGCTGCTCGGTTCCGCTGCGGCGATTGCGGGCGCCACAGTTGGCCTCGCCCTGCCGACCAACGTGGTGCAGACCTCACTGGGCATCTGCATCCTGAGCGTCGTCGTTCTCATGTGGTTCTCGAAGAAATCGGAATTTCCCGAGGTTAGCAAAGCGGACCGCATTTCTGCGATGCTGGGCATAAACGGCGTCTATCACGACCTGGGTTCGGGCCGTGACATCCCCTGGCAAGTGCACCGCACGCCACAGGCGCTGGTATTGTTCATCGCCATTGGCTTCATGGCCGGCATGTTCGGGCTTGGAGCGGGATGGGCCAACGTGCCGGTCCTCAATCTCGTGCTGGGTGCGCCGTTGAAAGTGTCGGTGGCGACATCGAGCTTCCTGCTTTCCGTCGTCGATAGCTCCGCCGCCTGGGTCTATATCAATCGCGGCGCGGTGCTGCCGATCGTCGTCGTGCCATCGCTGATCGGCATGATGCTCGGCGCCTTCGTCGGCGTGCGCCTGCTGCAAGTCGTGAGAGCCTCCGTCATACGCAAGCTGTTGATCGGCCTTCTCGCGGTCGCGGGTTCTCGCGCACTCCTCAAGGGCCTTGGTATCTGGATGTGAAAGCAAAGCAAATGTCACTTGGGCAACACACTGCGAAGACGACCACGAACGCCGCAGACAACGGCGGAATGGCCGCCCGCATGAAGCGTGGATGGACCACGTTCGTTTCTGGTGAGAATTACGCAACCGACGGGCCAGCGAGCGCCGAGCAACAGGCCTATGCGGCGCTGCTCGATATCGGCATGAAAGTCGGCCTCGGGGCGATGGTGCTGTGCTTTCTGCTTTATGTCAGCGGTCTGGTGCAGCCGCATGTTTCGCTGCAGGACCTGCCACGCTATTGGACACTGTCGGTCCACGACTATGTCGAGTTGACCAAGGCCCCGACCGGATGGAACTGGATCGGGCGCATCGGCAACGGTGATTATCTCAATTTGCTTCCGGTCGCATTTCTTTCGATGATTACCATCGTGTGCTACCTACGCATCCTGCCGATGCTGATTGCCAAGCGCGAGCGCATCTTCTCTGCCGTCGTCGCGGCTGAAATCGTCGTATTGATGCTGGCGGTGTCGGGACTGCTGGCTGGCGGACATTGAACGGGAGCCATTGAATGACAGAGCCATCCGTTGCCGCGCGGCTGCAGCGCATCCTGGTTCCAACGGACGGTTCGGAGCACTCAGAAGGTGCGGTTCGGGTGGCGATCGATGCTGCGGCGAAATGCTCGAGCCAGTTGTACGGCTTCACCATGGTGCTCTCCAACCCCGAGGTCGAAGCAATTGCCCCTCAGCTCGTCGCCAAGGGTGAGTTGCGCGCACGCGAAATTCTCGACGATGTCGCGGCACGCGCCAAGGCTGCAGGCGTCACCATTGAGCGGCTGGTCAGACATGGCCAGGACCCGGCCAACCAGATCATCGGGCAGGCTGAAAAGCGCGAAATCGACATGATCATCATGGCGCGCCGCGGCACGCGGGGACATGCGCGCATGAATGTCGGTGAAGCGACGGTCAGGGTGTGCGCGCAGGCGCCGTGCAGCGTGATGGTGGTTCCGCGCGCGGGAACGTTGCCACGTAATCGCATCCTGCTCGCCACGGATGGGTCGCCCAACTCGGAGCCTGCCGCTGGCGTTGCGCATCGCATTGCGAAACTTTGCGGTCTTCCTGTCACCGTCGTCTCGATCACCGTGCCGGGCCACAACGAGGAGCGCTGTGCCGCCGCGGCCGCAGCTGTGGAGCGTGTTCGCCGGTCTCTGTTCGAGGCCGGCATCGAGGCCACTGGCCTGACTGTCCAGTCGTCACGTCCCGAAACCGGAATTATCGTTACGGCAGCGGCGGAGGGCGCCGATCTCATCGTCGTGGGAAGTCATGGACGCACTGGATTGCTCGAAAAGGTCTTGATCGGCTCGGTGTCGGAGCGCGTGCTGGGCGATGCAACCTGTCCCGTCATCGTTGTCCGCGCGCGTTAGATCGGAGCGACATTACTTCAGGTGACGGGGCCGGGGTTGAAAAGCGTCAGGGTCTTGTGCAGCCGCCAGTGCTCGGCCCGGGTGGGCTTGCCGCTCGCCACCTTGAGCATCAGGCGGAACAGCTCCCAGCCGACCTCCTCGATGGAGGCCGTGCCTGTTGCGATGGCGGCGGACAACGGTTTGTGACATCGGAGCTGACGGCGCCTACTCGCGGCGCCAAGCAGCCGGCAGAGAATTCAAACTCGCTCATTCTGGTCGAACATCTAGAGCCTGATCGTCTGAGGCGGAAACGCCAAGCGTTTCCATCGATGGCGTGAATCAGACTCGCAAACAAGGACTTGGAGCAAGCCACCATGGCCCGAGGCAACTCGATGTAAGTTGAACCTGCTCTAGAGCCTGATCGTCTGAGGTGGAAACGCCAAGCGTTTCCATCGATGGCGTGAATCAGACTCGCAAACAAGGACTTGGAGCAGGCCACCATGGCCCGAGGCAACTCGATGTAGGTTGAACCTGCTCTAAGTGTTTCTGGCGAGGGGTAACTCCAGGGCCACCGAAAGGCCGCCGCTCGGCGAGCACCCAAGCTCGACATTGCCGCCGTAGAGCCGCGCCAGATCGCGCACGATCGTCAGTCCCAATCCGCTGCCCGGCTTCTGACTGTCCCACCGTTCGCCGATTCGGAACACGACCTCGAAGGCTTCAGGCGGCAGGCCGGGACCGTCGTCGTCAATGCGGATCAAGACCATGCCGGGCCGTGCGGCTGGCGCGTTCGACAGGCGGACGGTCGTTTCTGCATGCTTGCAGGCGTTGTCGACGAGATTGGCCAGCATTTCGCTGAGATCCTGGGCGTCCGTTGCGACGATCAGGTCATCGGAAATCTCGTTGTGGATCTTGAGCCCGCGTTCGGCATGCAGCCCGCGCAGGGCGCTTACGATATCGCCGGAAACTTTCGACACAGAGGCGACGGTGCCGGGCGCGGCGCGCATGGCCACCGCACGCGCGCGCGCAATCTGGTAGTCGACGTGAGACTGCATGCGACGGCATTGGGTGAGCATCGTCTGGGCCGACTGGCGGTTTCCTTCCGCCTCGAGCCTGTGCGCCTCGTCGGTCATGACGGCGAGCGGAGTCTTGAGGCCATGCGCCATGTTCCCCGCTTGTGCCCGCGCCCTCTGGATGAGGTCCGTGGTCGAGGCGAAGAGCACGTTCAGCTCGTCGACCAGCGGCTGCACTTCGCTAGGAAATGTCCCTTCGAGGCGATCGGCCTTGCCGGCGCGAAGGTCCGTGAGCGCTCCGCGAAGGTGCGACAAGGGCCGCAGTGCCATCATCAGCAGGAGCGACGAGGCTGCAATGAGCGTCAACGCAAAGACGCCCAGGGCCGACGCAAGCGTCCGATCGAAGCTGTGCAGGACGGATTGCAGATGCCGCTCGTCGGTGCCGATCAAGAAGCGAACGGGAGGCTCCGATGGCGACTTCCACATGGCACGCTTGACGACAAGTAGCCGGCCTGTCGGGCCGTCGATCGCGTGACGATGGGCGTCGATGTCGACTACCGTATCAGGTGGCGTCTGAAGCCGTGGGCCCTGAAGCGATGCCGAGCGGGCCAGCACGTCACCCTGCCGCTGGACTTCCCAATAGTAGCCGGACCGGGTCACGTCATAGCGTGGATCTGAAAGCTGGCGTTGCAGCCGTGCGCCGGCAGAATCGACCTGTGCCAGTCCCTGCAACTCGTCGAGATGGACATAGAGTTCATCATAGAACTGTTGGGTAACGTGTTGGCGGAAGATGCCGGACAACAGCAATCCAGCGGCAACGACGCCGATGACGATCCAGATTGCGGCCGCGCCGATGAGACGGGTTTTCAATTTGTTCATCGCAAGTCTCCGCTATCCCATTCGATAACCAAGGCCGCGAACGGTCGTGATGAGATCGGGACCGAGCTTGCGTCGGAGCCGGCTGACGTAGACTTCGATCGTGTTCGATTCCCGGCTCTCGTCGAGTGCGTAGAGATGATCGACGAGTTCCGATTGAGGGATGATGCGCCCGAGACGATGCATGAAGTAGGTCAGCATGCGCAGCTCGCTTGCGGTAAGCTCGACCGGCTCGCCATCGCGCGTCACGCGGCCGCTGCCGAGGTCCACGGCGATAGCCCCATGCGCGATCGTCGACGTGGCAATGCCGGCGCTTCTGCGTATCAGCGCGCGCAGGCGGGCGGCAACCTCGGGAATGTGGAACGGCTTGGTAATGTAGTCGTCGGCCCCAGCATTGAGGCCCTCGACCTTTTCAGACCAGGTGCCGCGCGCCGTCAGTACGAGCACCGGCGTCGACATGCCAGTGGCGCGCCATCGCTTGAGGATATCGATGCCTTCCATGCCCGGCAGTCCGAGATCGAGAACAATTGCGTCGAACGTCTGATCCTTCCCCATCGCGTATCCGTCGAGGCCGGTCTCGGCATGCTCAACCGCGAACCCGGCTGCGGTCAAACCGTCCACGAGCCGCGCTGCGATCTCGCTATCGTCCTCGACCAAAAGAACGTGAATGGCGGCCTCCTGAAACGAAAGGTGGATGATCCACTTAGCATGGCCAACCTGAAACCGACCTGAATGCGCTCAAGGCTGCCGGTAACGAGGTGTCGCACCGCGCAGGCAAGGCGGGTTCAGGTTGGTTTCAGCTTGGTGTGGGACTGACCCATACGCCGAGACGACAGGGTACGATAACAGGAGGATCAAATGCCGCATTATCGAACCATTTTCCGCATCGTCTGCGCTGTAGCAGCGATCCCTGCGGCACCCTGCCACGCCAAGGACCTGACGGTTTCGCCCGAACAGATCGCGCGACTTGAAGTCCGGCTGGAAGAAGTGCGCCCGGCCGTTCACGAGGCCGTGTCCGTATTGCCAGCAACCGTCATTCCCGCTCTCAACCAGCGCATTGCGGCAACCGCCCCGTTCGCGGGAACGGTCGTACAGGTTCACGTATTGCCAGGCGAGCAGATCAAGGAAGGGGAAGCGGTCGCAACTATCGCCAGCCGCGATCTGTTGGAGGCTCAGGGCCAGCTCGCCCAGGCGGAAGCGGAATTGCAGGCTGCAATCGCAGTCGCACAGCGCAAACGCACGCTGGCAGACAAGAGCATCGCCAACCCCTACCTCGCTCAAGAAGCCGAGGCTCAGGTCGCCAAGATTCGTGCCGTCGTCACCCAGCACAAGGCGGCTGTTGCGATCGGCGGCATCAAGGCAAGCGAAGGGGGGCGCTACACGATTAACGCACCTGCCGCCGGTCAGGTGGCCGAGACCGCTGCAATGACCGGAGAGCCGATCGCCGCAATGGCTTCGGCTGTTTCGATCGACACCAGCAAGGACCTCTGGCTCGACGTGCAGCTGCCGGCACATCTGGTCGACAGGCTGCAGGTTGGTGACGACATTCAGGTGGTCGAAGGACCGACCGGCAAGGTGATCTCCATCGGCCGCAACATCGACAAGATGACGCGATCGGTACGGCTTCTTGCGGCAGTACCGGCCGGCTCAGGTCTGCTGCCCGGACAAATGGTCAAGCTTAGTCTGTTGCACACCAGCCCAACCGGCGCATTGCGTGTGCCGGCAAGCGCTGTCGCCTGGATCGGCGGAGAATACGCGGTCTTCTCACGCAGCGCTGAAGGATTCACCGTCAAGCCCGTCAGCCTTCGCGGCAAGACGCTCGACGTCGCCACGATCTCCGGCGATCTCGCGGCCGGTGACAAGGTCGCAGCAACGGGACTGCCGCAGCTTGAAGCCATTCTCAGCGGAAACTGACCCATGCTGCGGAAGCTCGTTGAATTTTCTCTGACGCAACGCGCGTTCGTTCTGCTGGTCACGCTGTTTGTGGCGGGCCTCGGCGCCTTTGCGTTCCGAACCATTCCCATCGATGCTTTTCCCAACATCTCGCCCGTTCAGGTCAAGCTGATCATGAAGGCGCCGGGCATGACGCCCGAGGAGGTCGAGACACGCGTCATCGCCCCCGTCGAGATGGAGCTTCTCGGCATTCCGGGACAGACCGTACTGCGTTCGATGGCCAAATACGCAGTCGCTGACATCACCCTCGATTTCACTGAGGGCACCGATATCTACTGGGCCCGTCAGCAGGTGGCTGAGCGTCTGGCCGGCGTGCGAGGTGAACTGCCCGGCAGCGTCACCGGTGGATTGGCGCCGGTGTCGACCCCGCTCTCCGACGTATTCATGTTCACAATCGAGGGCGGCGCGCTTTCGCTCGAGGAGCGGCGCAGCCTGCTCGACTGGACCATCAGACCGGCACTGAGAACCATCCCCGGCGTCGCCGACGTCAATGCGCTCGGTGGCTTCGTGCGCACCTTCGAAGTGGTGCCCGACAACGCCGCGCTGGCAGCAGCCGGGCTCAGCGTGGCCACCCTCGCCCAGGCTATCGAGATGGGCAACAGAAACGACGGTGCCGGCCGCATCAGCGAAGGCGAGAAGGCTCTGGTCGTCCGCGCAGAGGGCGCGATCCAGACGCCGGCAGATATCGAGCAGATCGTGCTCAAGACGGTTGGCGGACGTGTTCTGCGGGTCGGCGATGTCGCGAAGGTGCGCATCGGTAGCCTGACCCGTTATGGCGCCGTGACACGCGACGGGCAGGGGGAGGCGGTGCAGGGGCTGGTCCTGTCGTTGCGCGGAGCCGATGCAAGCTCCATCGTCGCTGACGTGCGTGAACGTATTGCCGAGTTACAGAAGGGGCTTCCCGAAGGCGTGCGTATCGACACTTTCTATGATCGATCCGACCTCATCCAGCGTGCTGTGGGTACTGTCCAGAAGGCGCTCGTCGAGGCGACTGCTCTTGTCGTCATTCTGCTGTTCGCGTTCCTGGGGAACCTGCGCGCGGCACTGGTCGTCGCCGTAACGCTGCCGATGTCTGCGCTGCTCACCTTTGTCATGATGCGTCTGTTCGGCATGTCAGCCAACCTGATGAGCCTCGGTGGTCTCGCGATCGCCATCGGCCTCATCGTCGATGCCGCCGTCGTCGTCGTTGAGAATACCGTCGAACGATTGCATCGCACGGGCGACACGTCGCAGATTCCCACGCTCCACCAAGTCTACAAGGCTGCATCCGAAGTGGCGACGCCGGTCGCTTCAGGAATTGTGATCATCTGTCTCGTTTTTCTGCCGCTGCTTTCGCTGCAAGGACTGGAGGGCAAGCTGTTTGGCCCGGTGGCCCTGACGATCGTATTCGCGTTGTCGGGCTCGCTGGTGTTGTCGCTGACGCTCATCCCGGTGCTGTCGTCTTTGCTGCTGGGCTCCGGGCAACATGGCGATCCTATCCTGATGCGCATCCTCTCGCGGGGCTACGGTTGGCTGCTGAAGGCAGCTCTTGCCTTTCCGCTGCCGGTATTTGCCATTGCAGCTGCTGGACTGGTGGCGATGGTCATTGGCTACGGCGCGGTCGGCAAGGCCTTCATGCCGACCATGGACGAGGGATCAGTGATCATGCAGATCACCAAGCTGCCGTCGATCAATCTCGACAGCAGCGTCGAGGGGGACCTGCTCGTCCAGCGGCTTTTGAAAGAGAAAGTCCCCGAGGTTGAGCGGATCGTTGCCCGCGTCGGTTCCGACGAACTGGGTCTCGATCCGATGGGACCGAACGAGACCGACACATTCCTCGTGCTGAAGCCCAAGGAGAAGTGGCGCGTTCCGGACAAGGAGTGGCTGCTCGGCGAGTTGCGAAAGGCGATGGCCGATGTGCCGGGCATGGAGTTCGCCTTCACCCAGCCGATCGAAATGCGCACGGCCGAAATGCTGACCGGTGCGCGCGGCGATCTCGCCATCAAGATCTTTGGCCCCGACCTCAAGCAGCTTTCAGAGCTCGCGGGAAAGATACAGTCGACGCTCGAGAAGGTGCGAGGTGCTGCCGAAGTTTCCACCGTCGCCAATGATACCGTCGATTATCTGCAGATCGATGTCGACCGTTTGAATGCGGGTCGCACGGGGCTTTCGGTCTCGGCGATCGAAGACGAGCTGCGTTCTCTGCTGGAAGGAACCAGATCCGGGATCGTCGCCGAAATCGGCCGGCGTACCGACATAGCGATCCGTGGTCCTGAAGATGTGCGCAAGTCACCGGAGTTGTTTGCCCAGAGTCAGATCGCGGCTGGAGATGGCGGTCTCGTCCGTGTAGGAGACGTCGCAAAGGTACGGCGTGTCGCGGGTCCGGTGAAGATCGACCGCGAAAACGCATCGCGATTCGCCATCGTCCAGGCCTATGTGACCGGCCGCGACCTTGTCGGCTTCGTCGATGAGGCACAACGCGCGGTCAGCGAAGCGGTTCTATTGCCGCAGGGCTATCGACTCGTCTGGGGCGGTCAATTCGAAAACCAGCACCGGGCTGCGACGCGGCTCGCGATCGTCGTTCCGATTGCCCTCATCCTGATCTTTGGCGTGCTGTTCGCAACGCTGCGCTCGCTGCGGCAGGCGGCGCTCATCCTTGCCAACGTGCCGTTCGCACTCGTCGGCGGCATCGCAGCTCTGTGGGCTTCGGGCGCGTATCTTTCGGTGCCGGCGTCCGTGGGCTTTATCGCCCTGCTCGGCATTGCCGTTCTCAATGGTCTGGTTCTCGTCAGCCATTTCAACCAGCTGCTCGCCGAAGGCCAGAAGATCGACGACGTGGTCTTCGAGGGCGCTCTGCGGCGGCTGCGGCCGGTCATGATGACCGCCAGCATTGCCGCATTCGGACTGGTTCCGCTGCTGTTTGCCAGCGGTCCTGGATCTGAGATCCAAAAGCCGCTCGCCATTGTCGTAATCGGGGGACTGTTCTCCTCCACGGCGCTGACACTGTTCCTCTTGCCGATCCTCTACCGTCGGTTCGGCATTGCTGTGAGTGAGGTTACCGGTTCCGCCAACAAGAGGCTCACATGGTCCAATCCCCTTGCAAGCTGACGCTCGTCTATCCCATCGCAGTCGAGGACCGAATCGTCGAGCTGCTGATGGAGTCAGAACCGCCGGTTCGCGGCTTCACGACCTGGGCCGCAGAAGGCCATGGGCATGACTTTGCGCAAGCAAGCCTGCACGAACGCGTTCGCGGCCGGGTATCACGAGGCGTTCTGGTCGCCGTCATGATGCGTGATCGCGCCGAAAAGCTGCTGTCGGAGATCGAGCAAAAGGCGCCATTGAACCATCTTGCATTCTGGATTGAGCCGATTCTCGGGTTCGGCCGTATGAGACCGCAAGAAGGCGATCAAGGTGCTGTTGAACCAGAGGCGCCACAAGCCTTACGCGCGACGGCAATTGCCGCTGGCCAGGAGCAAGCCCGATGATGATGCTATCCCTCGTTTCCATTTTGAGTGCTGCAATCCCGATTGCAGGAACGCTGATCGTGATGAACTGGGCGCTGAAACAGCGAACGGACAACGCCGCCACTCCCCCGTTTGACGGATGCCGCGCCGCAAAGGACGGATCAACGGGCTCCAACTAGTTGGGCTTAGCGCATCGTGTACTGGGCCCCGACCGAGCAAAAGGTGTGACAGCAACGCCACCAAATCTTCCGCGCCCAGCTGGATATGGCGCTCCGATGGGCCAGGTCCTCACGAGCGTTGCGCCAGTCTCGGCATCGGTCTGATCTAGAGCCTGATCGTCTGAGATGGAAACGCTTGGAGTTTCCATCGAGGGCGTCGATCAGACTCTCAATCAAGGACTTAGAGCAGGCCACTGCGGCACGAGGCGATTCCATTCGCGAGACTCAATCTGTTAGAACTCGGCCCGGCCGCACGAGGGCGATATCCTGCGCGCTCGCCCACGCCCAGAGATCTCCACGCTTCAGCGCGGTCGCCATCAGGTCGGGGAATTGGTCCGGCGTACACGCGAAGACGGGGCAACCCATGGCCGCCAGGGCTGCGGCGTGGTTGGCGTCGTATGACGGTCGCCCGTCGTCGTTCAGCGCCAACAGCACGATGACGTTAACGCCAGCCGTGACGAGGGCCTGCGCGCGTCCGAGCATCTGCGACTGGTCTCCGCCTTCGATCAGGTCGGAGATCAAGATCAGGTGTGTCTTCGACGGCTCCGTTACGAGGCGCTCGCAATAGGCGAGCGCCTGGTTGATGTCTGTGCCGCCGCCGAGCTGGATTCCGAACAGCACCTCGACCGGATCCTTCAAGTCCTCGGTCAGGTCGACGACAGAGGTGTCGAACACGACGAGCCTGGTCGCCACCGCCGGGATCGACGCCATAACGGCCGAGAAGATCGACGAGTAGACGACGCTGGTTCCCATGGAGCCCGACTGGTCGACGCACAAGATAACGTCTTCGAGGTTGGCACGCCGGGTCTGCCGACCGTAGCCGACCAGACGCTCGGGGATGACTGTCCTGTATTTCTCCTGCCAGTGTTGAAGGTTTTTCGTGACTGTGCGCGGCCAGTCGATGTCGTTGAAGCGCGGGCGGTTCGTACGCTTCTGCTTGTTCAATGCGCCACGAATGCACTCGACCGTCTTGGCCTCCAGCTTCTCCATCAATTGACGGACGACCTTCGCGACGACAAGGCGCGCGGTGTCCTTCGTCTTGTCCGGCATGGCTGCGCGCAGCGCAATCAAATCGGCGACGAGATGCACGTCGGCTTCGAGGGTCGCCAGGAACTCCGGCTCTAGCATCATCTGCTTCAAGCCGAGGCGATCGAGCGCGTCCTTCTGCATCACCTGCACGACGCAGGACGGGAAGAATTCGCGAATGTCGCCGAGCCAGCGCGCAACATTCGGCCGCGAGGCATTGAGACCGCCGCGCTTTGCCGCCTTGCCATCACCGGCCTCGCGCGCATTGTACAAACCAGACAGGGCGCGATCGAGGCGGCGGTCCGCTTCGCTCAGCTCGGACGCATTGTCGGCGCCCAGGACCAGCTGCCAGCGGCGATCGCGTTCGCGGGCGGCATCGCCAGGGGTGTTGCCGGAACTGTCAGCGGTGCTCATGGAGTGTTCTCCACTTCGACACGCGGCGCAGCGCCGAGGATGGTCAGCAGCAATGGTAGGGCTGCGGCGAAGCCCGGTGCAGGAGGCGCATCGTCTACTCCGGAAGGCGGCAACGGCAGAGCCCTACTGCCCAGATGCGCCTTGCGCAGCTCGTCGATGAGGCGGCGGCGCTCCATCCTGTCGAGCGTTGAGAAGGCGCGGCGCAACATGGCGAGTACCAGCATGAAGTCGTCGTCGCCGAGCTCGCAGATCCACTGATCGATGATCGCGCGCAAGATCCGATCGTGCACCAGGACAAGGCCGGAACCACCCAGAAAGCCTTCGAGCCACTGGCCGGCTTCGAGCGGCGCTACGGCGCGCGACAATGCGCGAGAGATATAGGCGCCTGCCGCCTCGCCATCGAGGGCGCTGCGCTCATAAAGAATGCGTACGGCAAAGCCGCGCAGGAGCGGGTGCGCATCCGCCGTGTCAGCGAGGCGCATCAGCGCTTGGCGCCAGCTCGACGTCAGCGCTTCCGTGTCGAGCAGCGTCAGCGCATCATTGACGCGGCCGAGTTCGACGCGCAAGCCGCTCGCCTCCTCGGCTTGCAAGCTGCGACCAGCGATATCGAGACCCGCGCAGATCACTTCGGTGATGCTCGTCACCAGCAGCCGAAGTTCGTCCGTCGGAATTTCGCGGGCGCTGCCATAGCGCAGGATGTTGGCGAGGGGTGGAACGGCGGCGGCGAGCGACTTGACGTCGCTTGATGCGCTCGCCTGCGCCTGCAGCAATGCGATGGTCGAGCGTGCGGCGTCATCGAGGCCGGCATGGAGGCATTCGGTGACGATCGCGGCCACGACGCCGAGCGATGCGGCCTTCTTTGCGCGCGCGACGGCGGCATTGCCGGAGGCTTGTTCCACGGTGGTGCCGTAGATCAGCGCTTCCGCAAGCTTGATGGCGAACTCCGGCTCCCACTTGATCCGCCAGTTCTCTCGGAAGGTGCCACGACTGGAACCCGTGCCCGTCATGCGTCCCCAGGGCAGCTCGATCAGATTGAGCCGATGCAACAGCGTCGATTTGGCAAGGCCGGCGTCGGTCCTGAGATCGAGCGAGATGTCGTTGTCGAGCGCTTCGGGCTTGAGCTTGAGTTTTTTCTGCTGGCGCGCGAGATCAGCGGCAAGCGGCATCTGCGGAACTGCATCGTCGATCTCGCCAATGGCGCGACCGATGACCAGCAGGTCCTCGATCAGGCGCCACTGCGTCGTCTCGCCGTTGCACAGCGCCGCCAGCGTAGCGTCGCGCATCTCGTCCAGGCCCGGCAGCGCCAGTTCGCGGATGGCGGCGAGCGACAGGGCGAGGCGCGAGGCCTCGATCACGGATGCTGTCGACGTGACGTGCCCCTTGGCCCGCAGAAGACCTGCGACGCGGGCTTGCCAGCGGGCCGCGAAAATCTCTGGCCTGACGGGGTTGTTCGATTGCGAAGCGCCGAGCTCTTGCCAGATATGGCCGTACCAACCCGGCGAGACAACGCCCGCGCCGTAGCCGCCCGATGAGGCGAGCCGCGTGTCGCTCCAGGGAATCCACGTCGCCGTGACTTTGAGCTTTGCCAAGCCCTTCAACAGTGCGCGATCCTCCGCGGCAGAGACCTTTCGGCGCAGCGCCGGTACATGCCAAGCACCGCATACGACCGCGACAGCACCTTCGGCTTCTTTCAGCGCGGCGGCGATGGCGAGCCGCATATGCGCTTCGCGGCGCGGTTCATGCGCGTGATTGCGCGGCGAGGTCCAAGGCATCGCGTCCGCGAGTGCGCGCAGCTCGGTCATGGCCGTCTCGATCGCCGCGAACACGGCCGGGCCGTGCGCGCCCTGCTCGATCAGCGTGTTCCACCACGCCTCGCTGTCGGTGTAGCCGGCAATCTCCGCGAGATAGCCGAGCGAATCATGGTGGATGCGAGTGGCGACAGTCGCCGCGGGATCGGGCTCGCCGACTGCCGCTGCGGATGCTCCCGACTCCGGCTCGGCGGCTCGTGGGATCGCGTCGACGGGCTCGGCATTCGCCGCTTCGGGAGGGGCCGTCTCGGCTGCGGCAAGCGCGGCCTTATCGGCTGCGATCTCGGCAAGTCGTTGGGCGGCTGGCAGATCGATGAAGGCAAGCGTGCGGCCCTTGGCCAGCGCCCAGCGTGCCGCCACCCACTCAGGGGAGTACGCGGCAAAGGGATAGAACGAGGCATTCGAAGGATCGTCCTGCGCATGAACGAGCAGCGCGACCGGCGGCACCATGTCCGGCGAGGCGGCAAAGCGCAGCACCTCGTTGGCGTCCGGCGGGCCCTCGACCAGCACGACTTCAGGGTCGACCGCATCGAGCGCCGCCCGCACGCTCAGCGCCGACCCCGGGCCGTGGTGGCGGATGCCGAGCAGATGCAGGCGGTCTCGAGCCGCCGCCATTACATCACCTCGCGGATCGCGGTGTAGAGGTCGGTCCAGTCCTTGCGCTCGCGCACGACGGTTTCGAGATACTCCGTCATGACGACCCGGTCCTGCACGGGGTCCTTGACCACCGCGCCGACGACATTGGCGGCAAGGCACTGCGCGTCGATGCGCCCGTCGCCGAAGTGACCGGCTTCCGCCCACGCCCCGATGGTGACGGCAATGGCTTCCGCGGTCGAGAGCGAGCCGGTCGGCGTCTTCAGCTTCAGCTTGCCGTTCAGCGTCTGTCCGTCGCGCAATTCGCGGAAGATCGTGACAACGCGCATGATCTCTTTGTCTGCCGGCTCGATCTTCGGCAGCAGAAGACCGGTACCGATCTCGCCGACGCGCTTTATCACGATCGACACCTCTTCATCGAGCGAGGACGGCAGCGGCAACACAACCACGTTGAAACGGCGCTTCAGCGCTGACGAGAGTTCGTTGACACCCTTGTCGCGATTGTTGGCGGTCGCGATCATGTTGAAGCCGCGAGCCGCATGCACGGCCGTGTTCAACTCAGGGATAGGCAGCAATTTTTCCGACAGCACGGTGATCAGCGTGTCCTGCACGTCGGAGCCCATGCGCGTCAGCTCCTCGAAGCGCACGATGCGGCCATCCTCCATGGCGCGCATGAGCGGCGTCGCAACCAGCGCTTCGCGCGAGGGCCCCTTGGCGAGTAGTTGCGCGTAGTTCCAGCCATAGCGGATCTGCGTCTCGTCGGTCCCTGCGGTGCATTGCACGATCATTTCTGACGAGCCGGAGATGGCGGCGGCGAGGTGTTCCGAGACCCACGACTTGGCCGTGCCCGGCACGCCGAGCAGCAGCAACGCGCGGTCTGTCGCCAGCGTCGCGACCGCCGTTTCGACGAGGCGACGGTTGCCGATGTACTTGGGCGTGATCTCGACGCCCGCCTTGGTCCTGCCGCCGACGAGGTAGGTGACGACCGCCTGCGGGGACATGCGCCAATTGGCCGGCCGCTCACGCGCGTCCTCCGCGATCAGCGCATCGAGCTCGGCGGCGAACGTGCTCTCGGCGCTCTTGCGCAGCTGTTCGGATTTCTTCGAGTGGGTCATCGGGTCAGCTCGGGTTGGTTGCTGCGGTGTCGGAAAGGGCTTGTACGAAATCTGCGAAGTCGCGGGCGGTGCGCGTGACACCGCCGGACAGTTTGCTGAGACTGTCGACGAACGCCGGCAGTGCAGACACGGGCAGCATGGCGGCGGTCAGAACAAAGGTGCCGTCGTCCTTGACGGTGTCGAGGTGCTTGGCGACCGCGGCCTGCCAACGCTGCGACGCCAGCAGTTGCGTGGCGAGGGCGTCGTCGAGTGGCTCGGTGAGCGCGGCCGCAATGTTGGCGAGGACGTGCGGCGCGGGATAGGCTGCAGGTGCGCGCGCATTCAACTGATAGGCAACGAGAGGCCGCAGATCGTTTGGCGCGTGCACATCGGCCGCACGTCGGGCCATGCTGAGAAAGCCCTCGAACAGGCTCCATTGCTCGGTCGGCAGGGCATCGAGAAGCTCGCCAGGACGCAGATCCGCCGCCTCGGCGACGCCACTGAGCGACAGGCCATCAAACAGAGCGGTGACCTGCTGTCGTGTGAAATCCTTCGGAGACTGGAATGTCACCTGCGTGGCGAGACCGACCGCGCTCAGCACTCGGGATACTCCCGTCGGCTTGACGAAGCACGCCGCGGCCTTCGCCAGCCGCTCGTCGAACGCTTGTGTTCCAGGCACTCGTGAGAGCAGATCAGCTGCGACAAGTCGCACACTCTCCGCGCGATCCTTCTCGATGCTCTTGAGGAAGGGCTCGTCGGCCAGCGAGAGCCCGATGTCGAGGGCGGTGAGCAGTTCGCCGCGCACCGGCGCCGGCTCCGCCTTGAACACGCCTTCGAGAAGGGCACGCGCCGCAGCGGCATCTTTCGCCCGCTCGCCGCGCAGGAATGCCGCGCGTGCCGCCTTGCCGAAGCCGGTCCAGTTCTCCGACGTGATGGTCGCCTGCGTCAGGCTCGATGCATCGGCGTCGCCGTCGATTTCATCCGCGCTGCCACTCAGCACGAGATACGCGCGTTCGGCACGGCCGAGCAGCGCGGCATTGGCCTTGAGCGCGGCGCGCAAGTCGGGAAAATCGAACGGATGCAGGCGTAAGCCGGCCGCGCCGATGCGCCTCATGGCAGCTGCTTGCACGATCGGCAAGTGCCCTCTCTCCGCACTCATGCCGATCCGGCGCAGTGCGCGTCGCGCGGCCTCTGGCAGGATAGGTCTCTCGTCTTGATGGAGCTGTAGTGCGGCGGCCGGTGTTTCGCCGCTGTCGCAAAGCACATGGCGGCGTTCGAATCGTGCTCGCTGCCCGATCAGGGCCAGCACGGTCATCGTGGCATCGCCGTTGGCCGCGGCGTACGGCGCGAGCGCAGGCGGGACCGTCAGAGCCGCACGCGAAAACCCTAGAACCATGGCCTGCTTGATGCGGCCGATCTCAGCGGCGCCGATAACGAGCGTGGTGCGTGTGCCCTGGTTCATGCGCTGTCGCACCACTGACCGATGGGCGTATCGACGGCGAGCACTGAGGCGTAGCGGCCGTTCCAGGTGAAGGCCGCAGTCAGATTGGAGAGGCCGAGGAGCGGCGTCAGTGCAACAGACGATACGGGGTCGACGGGCAGCGCTGCACCTTCGCTATCGGCGTCATTATCGGCCAACGCCAGCCCGTGTGCCCCGATGCGACGCAATGCGATGCCCGAAGCGAGAGCAGGCCAGTGCTCCAGCCACGGCTGTGTCGCCAGTGCGCTCTCATATGCTGCCACGGCAGGCCCTATGCCCATGGTCGCACGCGGCCAAGCAACGCGTTCCAAAACCGGTGTGCGTGAGGCGAGTTGCGCACGCAGCGGCGTTGCCGACGGGTAGAACACGACTTCGCCTGCGAACACCTCGCCCGGCACGAACGGCGGCGCTGACGCCCCTGTCGCAATGGGCACGAAATCGACCAGCACGGCAAAACGCGGAGCCGTCTCTTTGCCTGCTGCATCGATGAGCCAGGTTTCGAGCCGGCGCAGCTTGTCCGGCTGCGCCTCGCTGCGCGTCGCCGCGACGATCCAGGTCGAGGCGATGCGCGGAGCGTCTTTGTCCACCAGAAGGTCCTCGCGCTTGAGCGTCCAGCCCACGGCGCGGCGAACATCGGCTGCGAGCGCGGGGGGCAGATCGTTCTGGCGGCGATACGCCGCGGCAATCAGGGCAAGGCTCGCGAGTTGCTCGATCAGTACGTCAGCGCGCTCGGCCTCGGGCAAGCGGAAGATGTCGCTTATCAACGTATCGAGACGTGTCGCGAGCCCCTGCGCCTTGGCATCCACCAGGCGCGTCGAGAGCGTTCGTGAGCCCTGTGCTGCGCGTTGGGCAAAGCCGCTGAGACCGAGCTGGAGCTGGTCAGCCACCCAACGGTCGAACTCGTCGAGGCCGTCAAGGATGGCGGTTTCGCGCTCCCGCTTGATGCGTTCACGCTGGGCGGCGGCCCGTGCGGCGGTTTTCGGATCGAGCGGCGCTTCGGCTGCGGCCGCTTCACTTTCGGTGTCAGCCAGCGCGATGTCGAACGACTTGGCGGCCCGCGGTGGCGCCGACGCGTTGACATCCGTGGGCGCTGCGCCGGCCACCTTCGGCTTGCGCCGCGACAGCCAGTCCCCGACCCAGTCCGGCTCCGCTGCTTCGAGAAACCGGTCGGGCGTGTCGACGTGCATCCACATGATGGCGAGCACGTGCTTGCAGGGAAACTTGCGGCTCGGGCAGGTGCACTTGTAGCCGAGGTCGGGCGGGGACACGATCACGCGATAGGGCGTAGATCCGGACCCCTGGCATTCGCCCCAGAGGAGAGATGCCGGCGCATTGCGCGCCGTCGTCGGCCAGGACACCGGCTTCATCAGCTTGAGGGCGGCGGCGAGCGAGGACTGATCGGGCGCCAGCGCTTCGATTCGGTCTTTGCTCAGCGCCATGGCGTTGTGTCACCTGCGAACGATGCGAATCGTTTGTACACCAACACGCCGACCTTGACACCCGTCAGCCCGCTCTACGAAACCTCCTGAAACCTTCCCCCATCACTCGACGACTATGATAGCGCGGCACGACCTGCACGTCGTCGGCCAGCGGCCAGATCACATCGATGAGCTTGTGCGCCAGCTCGGCTACTTGGGCGGTGGTCAGAAGCTCGTCCCGTGGGGCACGTTAGAGCCCAGGGTGAACAGGCACGAGGCCTACCGCGGGGTGCGCTCGTTGAGCACAAAGGCCCAATTCGTTGCTCTGCTGCATGACCAACTCTCGGGCACCGCACGCGCTCACCCCGGGGCAGACGCTACGGTGATGACGCGGGTAACGTTCTGCGTGCGCCAAGTGCAGCACGACATCATCACTATCACTTGTGCAAATGCTGAGCTGCGTAATTGGGCTGTTGCTTAGATGGGTATTTGCACATTTGCCGGGCGGCGGCCTGAGCAGCGCGCGTGGGGAGCGTAGATGCTCGAACGGTACGCCCGGAGTACGTCGGACGATTTTGAAGGCGGTTAAGTGATTGTTTTTATTGGCTGTGCACGCAGTCTGGCGCGAACGGGTCTCAAAGATAGTGCAAATAACAGCGAATTTTCCCATTTTTCGGGGCTTGAAACCGGGCAAAATTCGCCGATTTTATCGGTATATCAGTGCCTTGGGCCGCGACCCGTCCTAAAAATATCAGGGAACTCCTTCAGACCCATCAGTGATTTTTCCCGGCGTTTCAGCGATCCGATATTGCCGAACAGGGAGTCCAAGGCCCGAAATCCCCCTCGGGTGCCACGGACCGACTGCAGAATCTTACGGTATCTCAGCTCCCCAGGCTGGCCCGAACGAATGGCGCCAGACGCCCCTCCGATGCGATGAGGAGTGCGCTCGCGACCATCTGCTCGGTGACCCTGCCTTTCTGCGTCGAGGTGAGTTGCGCGCCGTTCGTCACTGTTGCCTCCGTGCTGTCTTCCCTGCCGACCCAGAGACTCATCGTCATCAGGTGGAGCCACGCTTCGCTTCCTTTGGCTGTGAAGTGCAGCAAAATGTGACTTATCGTTTGTAGATTGATCGACTGAGGTGTCTAAACCCTTAGCCGATGGACGTGCGCCGCCGGCTAGGGCTGAACTTGAAGAAACTGCGGTAGGAGAAGGGCTTCTCGCAGGAGAGCTTTGCCGACCACTGCGGCCTGCACCGGACCTACATCAGCGGCATCGAGCGCGGCGTCAGGAACCCGACGGTGGTCATCCTCGACAAGATCGCCAAGGGGCTGAAGGTGCCGGCAGGTCAGCTGCTTGATGAGACGCGCATGTCGAACAAGAGGCCGTAACTCGGGTTGTCAGCCGCCGTCATTGTTCGAACCAGGGCTGATGGCGATCTGACCCTGGTGCAGCGGCATAGAATCGGTTCTGCCCTTAACCATGTGGGCCATACGCGCACGAACGTGAACGTAAACCGCTGCCGGCAACTTGACCTCGGACGCCAAGAGAGGATGATACTGGCTGGGAGGCATGGTCTCGTGTCCTTACAGCGCCTCATCATCGTCCTGCTCGTCGCACTGGCGGTGGCCAGCGCGCCGCTTGGCGCGGCCCTGGCCGGATTGCACTTGGCAAAGCACGGGGCGACCGATCAAAGAGCAGCCACGCCTGAGCATCACGACATGTCCGACATGGCGGAGATGGCCGACTGCGAAAAGATTATGGGCAAGTCGGGCTCTTCCGACTGCCCTTGCTGCGATCCGGAGAAGTCCTGCCTGACCGAGACGTGTCTCGCCAAGTGTTACAAGATTTTCGGCGATCTGCCTCGCCCGCTCCTGGTGCGCCTGCTCGTTACGCAGACGCACGAACCCGCCGAGCAGGGCCAGCCGCCGAAACGATCAATTCGGCCGCAGACGCCGCCTCCGCGAACCTGATGCATCGTGATGTGCCCGCGCCACGTCGCGGGCGTCGGCGCTTGGATATCGTCCAGCGCCACTTGCGACCGGCTCGGTGCCGCTCGCGAGCGCGTCCTCTATGGATAAGGATCACGGAAATGACTTACGCAATCCCACTGCGCGCGGGCCTCGTCAGCCTCGTGCTTTGCGTCGGCTCGGTGCAGGCCCTCGCCGCCGCTGCCGACTATGAGCTTCAGCCGCTTATGGTCCAAGTGAAGAACGGCAACGGTAGCGAGCTTGCCGTCCGTCTCATTCACAAGCCGTCAGGCAAACCCGTCACCGGCGCGGTATTGTTCCGCACGCGCCTCGACATGGGGCCGGACAACATGGCCGACATGACGGCCAATCACGAAGCCATGCCCTCGTCTGAGCCCGGCGTCTATCGCTTCAAGGCCGACCTCACTATGGCCGGCGGCTGGGCATTCCGCGTGATGGCCAAGGTGCCTGGCGAGAAGGACACGGTTCAGGGCGTCGTCGTGTTCCAGGCGAAAGACTGAGAGGTCGCCCATGCCAAATCTCGTCAGAGGGGGGATCGTCGTTGCGGCGATCCTCGCCGCAAGCCTTGCCGGCTACCGTCTCGGGGCCGGCACTTGGCCACTGCTCCACCATCGGATCGCGTCCTCGGTACCGGATGCAGGCAAGATGCTGGCCGCCGAGCCGAAAGAGCGCAAGGTGCTCTACTGGAAGCATCCCGACCGCGACACTGAATTTGCCGCAGCACCGCTGAAGACAGGCGACGGGCGCGACTACGTTCCCGTCTACGATGACCAGGAAGCAGACTTTGCCCAAGCTAGGCCCAAGGAGCCGCCTCAGGGCGCCGGCGGCGGGCCGAAGAAGATCCTCTACTACCGCAATCCGATGGGCCTGCCCGACACGTCGCCGATGCCGAAGAAGGACTGGATGGGGATGGATTACATCCCCGTCTACGAGGGCGAGGAGGAGGACAAGGGTACCGTCACGGTCAGCGTCGCCAAGATGCAGAACGCCGGCGTGCGCTCAGAGCCGGCGATGATGCGCCAACTCGTGCGTCCGATCCGCGCGCCCGGCGTGGCCAAGCCCGACGAGCGCACGCTGCTGACCATCGCATTGCGCGCCGACAGCTTCATTGAGAAGCTCTACGTGAATGAGACCGGTCGCCATGTGAAGAAGGGCGAGCCGCTGTTCCGCATCTACAGTCCCGACATGGTCAAGGTGCAGGTCGATTACCGCATCTCGACTAACGCCGCCGCAAATCGCGATGAGAAAGGAGCGCTGCAGCGGCTGCAGAACCTGCAACTCCCCGAAGCCGTCATGAGTGAGTTGAAGCGCACGCGCGAGCCCGTCATCTCGTTCGACTGGCCTTCGCCCATATCCGGCGTCGTCATGCAGAAAAAGGCGATCGAGGGTATGATGATGAAGGCGGGCGACGAGATGCTGCGTCTCGCCGATCTTTCCTCCATCTGGGTCGTCGCCGATGTGCCCGAGCAGGACATCGCTCAGGTTCGCATCGGCGCCAGAGCGAATGTGTCATTCCTTGCCTATCCGAGCGAAGTGTTCGAAGGGCGCGTGACGTTCATCCTGCACGAACTCGAAATGGCGACCCGCACAGCCAAAGTGCGCATCGAGATCGCCAATCCCAGCCATCGCATCAAGCACGAGATGTTCGCGAATGTGGAGATCAACGTCGGTGGCGGCGATGTCAAGCGTCTCAGTGTACCCGTCTCGGCCCTCATCGACAGCGGCAATCGACAGGTCGTGATCGTCGATCGCGGCAATGGTCGCTTCGAGCCGCGTTCCGTCAAGGTCGGCTTGCGCGGTGACGGGTTCGTTGAGATCGCGGAAGGAATCAAAGCGGGCGACAACGTCGTCGTCGCGGCGAATTTCCTGATCGATGCCGAGAGTAATCTCAAGGCTGCGTTGTCGAGCTTCACTGCCGATTCGGCTCCCGCACCCGCAGCAGCGGAGAAGCAGCCATGATCGCGCGCATCATCCGCTGGTCGGCCACCAATCTGACGCTCATCCTTATCGCAACGGTGTTCGCGACAGCAGCCGGCCTCTATGCCCTGACACGAGTACCGCTCGACGCCATTCCCGATCTGTCGGACACCCAAGTCATCGTGTTCACGGAGTTCTCTGGCCAGGCGCCGCAGGTGGTCGAGGATCAGGTTACCTTTCCCGTTTCGACCGCCATGCTGTCGGTGCCGCGCTCGAAGGTGGTGCGCGGCTTCTCGTTCTTTGGTGTCTCATTCGTCTACGTGATCTTCGAGGAAGGCACCGACATCTATTGGGCGCGCTCTCGCGTGCTTGAATACCTGTCGGGGGTGACGCGCACGCTGCCGCAAGGCGTGGTGCCGACACTCGGACCCGATGCAACCGGCGTCGGTTGGGTCTACCAGTATGCCGTCATGGCCAAGGAGCGGAACCTTGCAGAGCTGCGCACGACGCAGGATTGGCAGGTGCGCTTTGCGGTCGCCAAGGCTGAGGGTGTCGCCGAAGTCGCCAGCGTCGGCGGCTTCGTGCGCCAGTATTCCGTCGTGGTCGATCCGCGCCGATTGCGCGCATTCGATATACCGCTATCGAAAGTGCGCGAGGCGATCCGCTCGTCGAACATGGACGTTGGCGGCCGCGTCGTCGAGCTTGCCGAAACCGAGTTCATGGTGCGCGGGCGCGGCTACCTCAGGGGCATCGCCGACATCGAGTCGATCGTGCTTAAGGCGCAGGAGGGGACGCCGGTTCTCGTCAAGGATGTGGCGCGCGTTGAGCTGGCGCCTGACGAGCGCCGTGGCGTCACCGAGCTCAATGGTGAGGGCGAGGTCGTCTCCGGCGTCGCCATTCAGCGCTACGGTCAGAACGCGCTGTCGGTGATCGCCGGCATCAAGCAGCGTCTCGCAGAAATTGCCGGCAGCCTGCCCCAAGGTACTGAGATCGTACCGGTCTATGACCGTTCCGACCTGATCAATCGCGCCATCACGACGCTCAAAGTTACACTGCTTGAGGAAAGCGCCATCGTCGCACTGGTGTGCTTCATGTTCCTGCTGCATGCCCGCAGCGCTATCGTCGCCATTATCACGCTGCCGCTCGGCATCCTCATCGCCTACGTCTGCATGTGGGGCTTGGGCATCTCGTCCAACATCATGAGCCTCGGTGGCATCGCCATCGCCATCGGCGCCATGATCGACGCGGCCATCGTCATGATCGAGAACGCGCACAAGCATCTGGAGCGCGCACCGCCGGAGAAACCAAGGTCGGAGATTCTGATCGAGGCGGCGAGCGAGGTCGGGCCGTCGCTGTTCTTCTCGTTGCTCATCATCACCGTCTCATTCCTGCCGATCTTCACGCTAGAGGCGCAGGAAGGGCTGCTGTTCAAGCCGCTTGCCTGGACCAAGACGTTCGCCATGGCAGCCGCCGCATTGCTGTCGGTCACCGTCGTTCCGGCGCTCATGATCCTGTTCGTGCGCGGGCGTATCGTCCCGGAGCACAGCAATCCCATAAACCGGTTCCTGATCTGGTCGTATCGACCCATCATCCGCGGCGTGCTGGAGGCAAAGGGGATCACCATCGTCGCTGCGCTTCTGGTGCTCGCCGGCAGCATCTGGCCAGCGTCCAAGCTCGGATCGGAGTTCATGCCGAACCTGAACGAGGGCACTCTCATGTACATGCCGACGACACTGCCCGGCCTCTCGATCACCAAGTCTGCCGAGCTACTGCAGATTCAAAACCGCATCATCAAGACCTTCCCCGAGGTCGAGAGCGTTTTCGGTAAGGCGGGTCGCGCCGCAACCGCGACCGATCCCGCGCCAACCGAAATGTTCGAGACGGTGATCAACCTGAAGCCACAGAAGGACTGGCGGCCGGGCGTTACCGTCGACAGCCTGATCCAGGAGATGGACAAGGCGTTGCAATTTCCCGGCGTCTCCAACGCCTGGACGATGCCGATCAAGGCGCGCATCGATATGCTGGCAACCGGCATCCGCACACCCGTCGGCGTCAAGGTGATCGGCCCGGACCTCTCGGTCATCGAGAAACTTGCGCGCAAGATCGAGGCGGCGATCAAATCGGTGCCGGGAACCTCGAGTGCTTTCGCCGAGCGCATCATCGGCGCCTACTACCTCGACATCGAGCCCGACCGGATGGAGCTGGCCCGCTATGGCCTCATGATTGCCGACGTCCAGCAGGTAGTTGCTTCCGCGCTCGGTGCCGAGACCGTGACGACGACCGTCGAAGGACGCGAGCGTTATGGCGTGTCGGTGCGCTATCCGCGCGACGTCCGCTCCGACCCGCAGGCAATAGCGCGCGAGGTGCTGGTGCCGCTACCCAATGGGGCTTCGATCCCGCTGGGCCAAGTGGCGAAGGTGACGCTTGTGCGCGGTCCGGGTGGCATTCGCACAGAGAATGCCCAGCTCGCCGCCTACATCTTCGTCGATGCCCGAGAGCGCGACCTCGGCAGCTACGTCGCGGACGCCAAGAAGGCCGTTTCGGCTTCGGTCAAGTTCCCGCCGGGTTACTACACCATCTGGAGCGGTCAGTTCGAGTTCTACGAGCGGGCCAGGAAGCGGCTTGCGGTCGTCGTGCCGCTGACGCTGCTGATCATCGTATTGCTGCTCTACCTCAATTTCCGCCGCATGACCGAAACGCTGATCGTCATGCTGTCATTGCCTTTTGCGCTGGTCGGCGGACTTTGGCTGATGTGGTGGATGGGTTTCAATCTGTCGGTTGCAGTCGCCGTCGGCTTCATCGCGCTTGCGGGCGTTGCTGCCGAGACCGGCGTCATCATGCTGATCTATCTCGACCACGCCTGGGAGGATCAGA